>NZ_CAWNJO010000116.1:0-6102 GCF_963874835.1 Vibrio sp. V12_P9A6T4
AAATAATCATCCCCTATTTGTTGTTTCTTGATCGCGTTGGGTTGTTTAGCGCTGTGAGTTTAGCGGCAAAATAACCTTCAGCATCCAAACGTCCGCCGAGCATGCTACGCTCGTCACTTTTCTTCCAAACCGCTCAATTTGAGTTTTTTGGTTTCTTTGCTGATTCAGCATTTTGGTTTATAAATAAATCGTTTAGTTGGTTTTAAGTTGGTAAAAAAACCTTGTTCTTTGGTTTTAAAAGTGTTGTTGTCAATCGGTTGGCCTAACAAACGGCTCAAGAGGGATTGCCAACGCGTGGCGGTTTTAGTGCACAATTGAAGTTCAGTGTTTACGGTGTGTTTTTTGAGTTCGGCGCTGCGTTGCCAACCCCTTAGCCGGGCGTTAGTTTGCAAAGGGCAGAAAAGCGTTTATGGTCTAAAAGCCTTGTTCTGCGTTCTAGCTATTCACCTGTTATTTCCCAAAGACTTTTTCATCGAAATAGGCATCTCGCGTAGCCAGTTTCCCGGCTAATTGGCTTTCGTGTCATTCAATTCTTCCGTGTTAGTAAGGTTCATTTCTCAATATTCTTGCACGCTGCTTCTTTGGTTTTGAAAGTTAAGCGGGAACATTGAAAGATGGTATTTGTGGTTGTCGGCATCTTCGAAAGTCTTCTTAGCCAAGTGCGTTTTGTTAGTTGGGTTTAAATTCTGAGCTGCCCGTTTTACTTTTGCGTTCAAAGCCATTAGTTTTATAGCTAATTCAGCACCTTGGCGCTAAGACTTTGGTTTCATCGCGGTGGCAAACTAACAAAGCGCTTAAGGCAGATTCGCAACGCGTAGCATTTTTAGTATGCGTCGATTTATGCGTTTAAGGTGTTATGCGGTGGCTTCGTATTACGTTGCTCACTACTTAGCTTAGCGTTATGTTTTTAAGAGGAAATCATGTTTACATTGGATGTTGATACCGATCTGAAACTGGCTTTGGTTACTCCCAAGTTTGCTTCGGCCTATCTTGAAATTGTCAGTCGAGAGAGGGAATACTTGAGTCAATGGTTAGCTTGGCCTCCTCATGCAAGCAATGAAGAGTTTTTTCTTAGCTTTATCAAAAGTTCATTGCATGATTATGCTGATGGAAAATCCTTGGTTTGTGGGATGATTTACCAAGATAAGTTGGTTGGAAATATCAGTTTTAACAGTATTAACCGTCAACTTAAAAAAGTAGAGATTGGCTACTGGTTAAGCTCTGAATACCAAGGTAAAGGTATCGTGAGTAAGTCGGTTTTAAAACTGACCGACTTGGCTTTTACTGAGTTTGATATGGAAAAGGTTCAGATATCAGCAGCAAGCGAAAATATTCCAAGTCGTAATGTATGTGAACGTTTAGGTTTCTCGCTTGAGGGCATAATCAGTCGCGCAGAAAATTTGAATGGCCGAGTTGTAGATCATGCTGTTTATGGTCTAAATCGTACCAATTGGCCCAAAACATAACAAACGCTTCAAGAGGGACAGCCAACGCGCGGCATTTTTACCATGCGTTGATTTTTGTGGTTACGGTGTTATGCGGAAAGTTGGTAGTAGCGTTGGCTGCCCCTTAAGCGGGCGTTATGTTTACTTGTATTTCAGTGGCTTAAAGTTTCTTCGAACTATGTTCTTTGTCCCTTTGGCAGTTCGTCTGAGTTACTTCAGCAAATCCGCATTGTCGGCCCAAGTTCATGAATCACTCCGCCCGTAAAACATACTAATGTTCGTGGTTTGCTTCATTTTCGGGTCGTGGTGGCTGTGTTTTGTGTCACTGGCTCTAAGTCGCTTTGAGTGTATTTGCCAATTTGCATATCGGCTTGGCAGTTGCCTCGGCAATTTGCCATTGTTTTGCGCTGTGGTTGGAAAGAGAGGGCGCTTGTTGAGGCGAAGTCGGGTTGCCTCATTGAGCAGGGAAGTGGACTTACGCGTTTTATGTTCCGTTCATCTGGCGGCCAAGTGAGTTTTGTCGTGTGATTAGGCTCAGAAAATCCGGTTAAGAATGCAGTTCTTTGCCAAATAAATCAGTCGTTTGTGGTAAAACATAACAAACAATTCAAGCTGATTCGCAACGCTCGGCGCTTTCGGTTTCAATTTGTTTAGTGATTACGGTGAAGTGTTTGAGTAAGGTGGCAGCGTTGCTCACAACTTAATTGGGCGTTATACCTATTGAGGAATATGTTGAAATTTCAAAGAGTCATGGAAGATTTGGAGCAGTTCGGGATCAAGAATGATCTTGCTCAATCTGATAAATCAAAGAAGTACCTGAATATCACAAAAGACACAGGTGAGTTTCTGTCTGTGCTTGTCAAAGCAACGGGCGCGTGCAGGATCTTGGAAATTGGCACATCTAACGGATATTCGACAATTTGGTTAGCATCGGCACTTCCCAATGATGGTAAGGTTTACACCATTGAAGTAAACCCTCAGAAAATCGTGGAAGCCTCAATAAACTTCAGTCAAACGCATACAAGCTCGAAGATTATTCAGCTTGTCGGAGACGTTACAGAAGTTCTATCTGATGTGCCTGAAAGTGTGGATTTCATCTTCCTCGATGCTGACAGAAAAACCTATGTATCGTTAGCGGACGATCTATTAAATCTTCTGAGGACAGGTGGCTTACTGGTATGTGACAACGCAACTTCTCATGCAGATGAGCTTGCAGAATTTAGATCATGGATAAACTCTCAGCAAAACCTCAGTGTTTCGCTAGTGCCAGTCGGAAAAGGTGAATTGCTGGTTTATAAAGGTGAAAAATAGGTATAACAAAGCGCTTAAGACGGACTAACAAACGCTCGGCATTTTTGGTTTGGTTAAGTTGTGTGTTTAAGGTGTTCAAATTGGGTAAGGTGGCAGGTTTGTTAGCCACTTAGCTTAGCGTTATGCAACTCAGGTAAATTTAGGGATCAATCTTTTGGATTTCTCCGGCCATTTGTTTTGTATTGTCGGCAAATGAGCATTTTTACCCTAAAATTCGTAGTTCACTCAAGCCGTAAAACAGGCAAGTTTCTTTGTTTGCCTCAATCAGTTTTAGCGTTGGCGCGTTGTCAAATTAGTGGGCGCAAAGTGTGGAAAGGGCAAGTTTATCGAGCATTTTGCACTTGTTGAAGATTTCGCCCGTTGAACTTGTCTGTTTCAAAAGCTTGGTTTGTTGCTGAAGGGTGAACTTTGTTTTGGCGGCTTATTTATCATGGCTCTGGTTTGGGTTGATTCTTGAATCACTCAACCATTGCAATTGTGGCTTTTGATCGAGTAAAGTCAGTTTATCTTATTGAATTTACATAACAAACGGCTCAAGAGGGATTGCCAACGCGTGGCGACTTTAGTGCAAAATTGAAGTTCAGCGTTTACAGTGTGTTTTTTGAGTTCGGCGGTGCGTTGTCAACCCCTTAGCCGGGCGTTATAAGCTTTGGAGGCTTTAGTGATTATAATTCGAGAAATGGATATTTCCGATTACGATTCAGTGATTGATCTGTGGTGCCAGACGGAAAGCTTGTCATTAAGAGATGCTGATTCTAAACAAAGCATTGAAAGTTACCTTAACCGAAACTCTGGGCTAAGTTTTGTTGCGTTAAGCGGCAATAAAATTATTGGTGCGGTACTCGTTGGGACCGATGGTCGCAGAGGGTATCTGCAACATTTGGCTGTTTCATCAGAATTTCGAGGCCAAAAAATAGGTAAAGCTTTGGTTGAAAAATCAGTTGATGCTTTGACTTCGATTGGTGTTTCAAAGACGCATTTATTTGTTTATAGCAATAATGTTAATGCGCAAAATTTTTACGAAAAATTAGGCTGGTTTCCAAGGGATGAAATACGCATGTATTCGTTTAATAACTCAAGTAATCCAAACGTTTAGTGGCAGCTTATAACAAACGGCTCAAGAGGGATTGCCAACGCTCGGCGACTTTAGGGCAAAATTGAAGTTCAGTGTTTACGGTGTGTTTTTTAAGTTCGGCGGTGCGTTGTCAACCCCTTAGCCGGGCGTTAGGTGGGCGGTAAAAATTAAATTGGTGGAAAATGGCAATTGAAAATAACGTAAGAATTCTAAATAAGGAGTATTTAACCTCAGGTTCTGTTACTTCTCACTCACTGAAAAAATCTGTTATTAGAGGCTTAGAGAACAAGTGGAAAGCGATTAATCTACGTTTGATTAATAAAGGGAATATATATCTGTATCCTACAGATTGGTCTAAAACTTTGTCTTCAAATGAACCATATTTTTTCAATGAATATAGTTCTCAAAATCAGGAGCTTCACGCTCTTTTGAGAGCGACAGTTATTGCGGAGTTTCTATTAATGGGCATACATGGAAGAACTCGTGCAAATCGCCTTCAGGATACAAAAGGCAATTATCTTGAAGATTTCAGGTATTCTAAACGCTTAGTTTTTTCAGATGGTCGTAAGGTATCTTCGTGGAGCAACATCGTGTCATTATCAGACCGTGGTCTTAAATGGAGTATTAGCGATCCATATCCCAAGCATTTGTATAACGCTAAGTTGGAAAAAATCACAGAATCTATGTATGGAGAAGGCCTAGACCCAGTAAAAATTGAGGACTTAGTACTAGAAAAAGGTTTTGGGAAATTTACAAAAGAAAATCGAGCTTATTTCTTTGCTAAATTTGACGATAAAATTGGTTATGTACCCGGGAGTAATGGTCAGAAAATTCCCACCGACACCCTGAAAGTTCAAGTTGATCGAGTTACTAGACCTTTGAAAACGCAGGGCGGAAAAAAGCACCGTCAAGGCTTTTTCTTCCATATGCATGGGTATCCAATATCTGACAATGAGTTACAAGCTGATTCTGGGTCGCTGTACAATGACATAGTCTGCAATAAGCTAAAGATACCCACCTAACAAACTGTTCAAGAGGGATTCACAACGCGTGGCATTTTTACTATGCGTTTGTTTAAGTGATTAAGGTGGTGTGCGGGTACTTCGGTATTGCGTTGTTCACCCCTTAACAGGGCGTTATGTGTTTTTGAGTTTACAAAAGGAGATTTGTAGTGAAGGTTTATGGAGATATCCAATCTGGAAACTGTTACAAGGTCAAGCTGTTGCTTGCTTTCTTAGGCATTGAACATGAATGGCATCACGTCAATATTTTAAAAGGTGACACAAAAACAGCTGAGTTTTTATCCATTAACCCAAACGGAAAAATACCCGTAGTTGTTTTGGATGATGGCCGTTGGTTGTCAGAGTCGAACGCAATTCTTGGCTATTTTGCAGATGGTACAGCGTTGATCCCTAGTGACAGATATGAAAAGGCTAAAATGTACGAATGGTTGTTCTTTGAACAATACAGCCATGAGCCATTTATTGCAGTGGCCCGTTTTATCCAAAAATATCAAGGTATGCCAGAGTCAAGGTTAGAGGAATATCACGCCTTACAACCTGGAGGTAATAAAGCCTTATCAATAATGGAAAGTCGCTTAGCCCAAACAGATTACCTTGTCGGTAAGCAACTCACGATTGCTGATATTGCACTATACGCCTATACGCATGTTGCTGATGAAGGTGGATTTAACTTATCGGATTACCCCAATATTCAAGCGTGGTGCAAAAGACTCCAAGAGCAAGCAGGCTACGTTGGTATGACGGAAACAAACACATAACAAACGCTTCAAGAGGGACAGCCAACGCGCGGCATTTTTATTGTGCGTTGGTTTTTGTGATTACGGTGTTATACGGAAGCTTGGTAGTAGCGTTGGCTGCCCCTTAAGCGGGCGTTATGCAACTCAAGTAAATTTAGGGGCTCAATCTTTTGGGACTTCTCTGGCCATTCGTTTTGTATTGTCGGCAGATGAGTATTTTTACCCTCAAATTCGTAGCTAACTCAAGCCGTAAAACAGGCAAGGTTCTTTGTTTGCCTCAATCAGTTTTAGCGCCGGTGCGTTGTGAATTCAGTAGGCGCAAAGTGTGGAAAGGGCAAGTTAATCGAGCATTTTGTACTTGCTGAAGTTTTCGCTCGTTGAGTTTGTCTGATTCAAAAGCTTGGTTTGTTGCTGAAAGGTGGACTTTGTTTTGGCGGCTTATTTATCACGGCTCTGGTTTGGGTTGGTTCTTGAATTACTCAATCATTGCAATCGTGGCTTTTGATCGAGTA
>NZ_CAWNJO010000117.1:0-6091 GCF_963874835.1 Vibrio sp. V12_P9A6T4
CCATTACAGATAGCTAACAATGGTTCACCAACAATAAAATGGTCTCTCAAACCACCGACGCCAGATTGCATATGGTCTAAACCTAAAAGAGTGTTAGCCTCTATCATCAAAAAACCTTCATTAGTTATAGCAACATCCCATCCTATTAGATTTGCATTCTCCAATTTTCTTGCAGAATCAATAATACCAGACTTTATATCTATCCAATTTGGTATATTTAGCTCTGAAAATATAAAACCACTGTCTGGATGATGGATAAATTCCTCCTCACCATATTCATAAGTTGCATATGGTTTTAAAGGGCCTCCTGACATTAAATCGATACCGATGAGTATTCCACCTGCAGAGCCATTATCTATCTTACGGCCATTAATCCCCATTCGTAATGTCACTGCTATTAACTCAACTTGATTATTTTTTTTCCTTATAGTTACAGCTCTAAGTGTATTTACACTTTGCTCATACACTTTTGATATCTCTGCATGTTGTTCAATCCCTTCCTCTACAACATAGTCACCATCCAGATCTAATAAAAATTTATAATCTATAATATTCTCTTCAAAAAAATAGCTAACCCCGATTTTCTCAGCAATAATTATACCTTTTCCACCGCGTCCATCAGTAGGTTTTATAAAAATTCGTTTTGCCGAACAATGTTTAATTAAAAAATTAATTTCCATTTCACCAACAGCATTCACATTATCATTTGATAAAAAAATGTTATTTAATTTAGTAAATATTGTTCTTGATGTAGGAATATCAACGCCTTCAAACAACCTCTTCATTGATGTTTTATTTTCTAACATTAACGTAGTTTTTTCTATGTCATCATAATATGGATATACTATTTTATAAAAATAGTATGATGGCATGTATTCCTTCATTTCATCCAACTTTAACAAGCAAAACTTTGAATAAAAATCATGCGTGTAATATTGAATAGGGAAAACCCCCCAATATTTCCAAAGCTCCTTAGTTTCAAACCTAATAGTTTTTATATTTTTTTTATTATTAGATCTAATATAGCGAATCACATGTCCACGAGTCCTTTTATCTTTAATAAAAAGATAACCGACCCTTATAAAATCAACAATTTTATGTTTTAAAAAATTCACTGACGTCATATTTATTCCTATATAAAGCAAATAGCCTGTCTTGTTTTTCCATTTTTAGTTTTAGGAATAGAATCAACTTTTACAATTTCAACACAAATGCTTTTTCCTATCCTATCCTTTGTATTTTTAATTAGAATCTCCTCCTGAGTCAGATCAAAGATTCTTGAGTCCACAACAACCAATACTATTACTTTATTGACATCCTTCTGTAAAAATTGCGTTGCCAATAATCCATTAACCCCTTTAGGTATATGGTTAAGGATGTGTATTTTTTGCCCATCCTCACCAATTAAATAATCACCAATCCGTCCATCAACATGGTCAATCACAGGAAAAATCCGACCACAAGGACAGATCTCGTTTTCAGATAAATGCACATGATCACCGGTCTTATAGCGGATCAAAGGGAAATACTGATTATTAAAGTTAGTGCCAACCAACTCGTAACGCCCGTCGCCTACGGCTAACAATTCCACATGCGAATAGTCGGAGAGCAAATGGTAGCGACCATGCTCACACTGCCCTATCGCAGCCACTCGCTCAAATAGGCCATACCAGTCAAAGACTTTGCAGCCAAAGCGTGTCTCAATCACCTGTCTATCTTCTGCTGACAACGATTCTGATGAAGTGATAATGGATTTAAGCTTCGCCGGATAATAACTTTGGTTAGCTTCTAAATAGCGGGCTAACGTAGCAATCGAAGAAGGGTATGCCTGAATCACTTCAACCCCAAAATCGACCATGGCTTGCAGATAACTCGACATCGTTTGCGATGTCAGATGGAAAGATGAAAGCACTATCATCTGCTCAAACCAAGAGTAGCGCCAGAATGGTCCTTGCTTTTGACTTAATGGCACCACCATATCGCCACGGATCCACGCTCGTTTATCCCCTTTACGATATCCAGCCCAAGCCAACTGTCTTTCGACAAAGGCTTGCTCACGAATAACCGAATGCCTATCTTGCAAAATAGTCAAAGGCGTCCCCGTTGTGCCACTGGTCGCCCCTTTCACCACCACTGACGGTTTATTTTGTGAGATAAACTGTTTGTGATCACGGCGTAATGCGGATTTATCCAAATAAGGGAAAGCCTCAAGCTCAAGATTAGGCACCTCTAAATCCTGATAAAACGGCACATGGTTACAAGCATTCGCCAAGGTTTTTTGTAGCTGCTTGTGTTGATAATCCGCTAAATGAGTACGTGAAAACTCGTTAGCTTGGATCTCTTGCAACACCGCGCGCATCTCACCATTTTCTCTGACCATTTTGCGTGACAGCGCCCGTACAGAAAGCATGACATTTTGCAGCCAGATTGGTGCTTTAATATAAAGTGAACTGGTAAACATCAGTAAAAGTCCTTTGGAACAATATTTGTATAATTTAGGCTGTATTGACAACTGTATTGGTTACATTTAAAAAATCACCCGTCAAATATTATTGCTAACTATCTTGATGAATATTAAAGTACAGTTCCGTTCATTGAAAAATCACTCATCCGATGTGATATTCAGTCCACACATATCCTTAAAGAGAAAATTAACAGATAAAACCATATTTATTATCTCCTGTGTAGATGGTGATTAGATGAACGGTAGTGACAGGATAAAACCACCACCAAAAACATCAACGCAGGCGTTTTTACTGTTAAGGCATTATTAGTAACTGATATCAACATAAAACTGAGCAGAGCAATTTTTGCGGACCATTCTTGCTTATAAACCAACATAAAAGGAACAAGATAAGTAGAAAGCAGTAAGCCTATACACCCTAATAAACCAAAATTAAGAACCCATCCAATCACGTAGTTTTCAACAACATTAATACCAATATAAAAAACAATATCATTCAATAGACCATGTGAAGCACCGAATAACCACTCTGAAAAAGAAAGCTGTTCAAGTAAAATAAAAACATCGAATCGCGCTTCGGCGCTCGTATCTATATACAACTTAGACAATATCCGTTCACCAATCGGGCTTAATACTAGAGTCAAAATAACGGCAATCACAGAGAAATAGACCAAAGCCTGAAGATAAGCAAATTTCAGCTTTGGGTAGCGCACTCCCTGACCGAAAAAGTCACGTAATTTAGGTAACATCATCAGAAAATTACCCAATAGGAAAATCCCCAACGCAGCTCGCCCTCCAAAAGCAAACAGGGCTAGCACGATAACAGAGACATACATAGCCGCCGGAATTCGTGTATAACGCATAACAATAGGCGTTAGCGATGCCGTAATGAGAGCATTGTTAAGGGGATGTGCCATAAAAGCAGTCGAGCGGAAGAATGAAAAACTACCAATCTCAACAGCAACAATGCTCTGCCCCAAAACAAGTTCAATAATCGCGATGCATGCATTAATAAATAAAAGATAACCGAGTAGAGCCAGTAATCGATTTTTAGCTGCATCGGATAACCCGTATACAACAGGAACCAGAACTAAAGGGATAAAAATCGTATCAATAAGATAAGCGAGTCCCGATGTCCCAAATCGCATAAAGCCATATAAAATAACGGCCAGCATCGATACTATGGCTAGCCACCAAGCCTTTTTGAGATCGTGTAATGGCTTAATTAGGTTGAAAAGGCCAACGCGCAATATCAACAGAGCAAAAGCTCCCATACTCAAATAGGAATAGACATGAATTTTGAGTATGGGGCTCCCGCCTTCTGAAACGTACTGAATGCCCATATTTTCGAGTAAAAAAGCCCCCAGCAGAAACGCACTGAGGACAATCAGAATCATCCATCGAATGAGATTACGTTCGCTCAATTGGGCCTCCAGATTGAGAATAAACGTTGACGTGCATTAAAAGCATTCGTGCACCACAAACAGATGCCATAAAACAACAATGATGAGGTGACATAAAAGGTTAGAGCGAATAATGAATGGATCGCCAGTGGACACTGTTTCACTGCGTATAAGTAGCCGCCCATCAGAAGTGAAGAAATGATCACTTTGACGCCATCAATGCCAATAGCGTAACGATACCCCGATCTCCATGAGCTGATAAAAGAGAGTATTGCGACTAAGCCACTCACTATAAGCAAGGTGATAGCCGCACCAAACATGCCAAATTGATTGAGCATAAAAGGTAGTAGGAAAATGCTCGCTACTAAGCCCGAGAGAGAAACCCATAGGAGCTTGCGAGTCTGTAATAGAAACTGCAAACCATGATCAAGGTAATGACCTTTAAAATTAATCAGATAAACAGCGATCGCTAACACCCAGAATAGTCCGGTAGAACTACTGAGATATTGCTCCCCCAAAAAGAGCCTAATGATCTCTTCTTGTAATATTCCAAGTCCAAATAGAGCCGGCAAAGTAAGGGTAACCAATAAATGCAGATAGGTTTTATGCTGACTCACAAGGGTGATTTTATCTTCCGCATGCTTGGCCAAATTAGGATAGAGAGGCATAGCAATTACCATGAAAACTAAGCCCAGTACTCCCATCAATAAGTTGGCTTGCGCAGCATAGATACCCGTTTCGTTCATCCCAACGAAATGGGCGATAAATAAACGATCGACTCTTCCCCCTAATACGCTAATTCCTCCCGCTAACATGATCGGAATACCGTAAGTAAGCAGACGCTTTAACATAGCAATATGCCATTCAGGCCGTCTAGGAAAACCAAGACCTAAAGCTCCAATTCCAAAGCTCAAGGTTAAAGCAAACAACGCAGACTCAATAGTAGCCGCCCAAGAGAGTGAAAGGATGGAGAGCACTACCGCAGAAATTGACTGCAATACGGTCGCTTGACGATAAGCGCTCAATCGCTCATTTAAGCGACTCAATTCTAACTGGTATTGAAATATCGATTTAACCGACAGTAAAGCACCCAGTATCAATAATCGTTCCCAACTCAATTGCTGATAAATGAATAAAGTTACGGCGATAACAATAAAACCAAGCAAAGATCCGATAATAACCAGCAGTGAAATGGTTTGAACGAGTTGGACTTGCTCCCGATCCGAATACCCAGGGTAGAGACGTAACATCGACGTGTTGAGCCACTGAGTACTAAAAGCACGCACGAGTTCGAGAACCACCATAGCCACCGCTAACACACCATAATTTTCTGGTGTAAGGAAACGAGTTTGTACGGCGATTAGCATAAAGAGGCTTAAAGCAGCAAAAACCTGAACAGGGGCATATCTGAGTAGGCTGGCTATCACCCCATCACCTCATCATATAAAGACTCATATTGTTTTAAAATGCCTTGGGATGAAAAATGATTATGTATATAATCCTGTGCATTTTCAGTATCACGATAATAAATGGAGTCTATCGAGTTCACTATATTATTTGCTTGTTCATTTGAAAAAAACGTCACACCTAATTTAGCAAACCTATCCTTTCTCTCTCCTAAAATTCCCACAGGTGTAGCAATAAGAGGCAAGCCTGTTGCCAACATTTCTAAAGGTGCTAAGCCAAATGTTTCTTGATCTGATAGAAACACACCGATGTCAGCGTATTTATATTGCTGAATAATTTCTTTCTGATTCAGCTTTCCAAGAAAAGAAACATTATCGGATAAGTCCCATTCTTCAATTAATTTTTCAAGCTCAGAATAGTAAACAGGATCAACATTAGGACCTATTATATTTAATGTTACATCTCTACCTAAATCTCGTATCTGTCTTAGTAAATCTAAAATTAGATCCACACGTTTACGACGTGAAATGAGAGCACAGGTGACTAAATTTATTTTATTATCCAGCACATTATTAGCGTTTTTTTTGTTAAGTAGAGAAACATAAGCTTTATCAATAGGATTACCAATTATATGAATTGGTTTCTTAGTATCTTTTTTTAGAGCCTCACCCAGCTCATTTCCAACGCAAGTGAAAGCATCAACAAAATATTTACTTAAAAACGGGATTATTTTTTCATATAAAAAATCATTAGTCGTTGATACTGGTTTTCTTGCTATTTTCCGATAAGAATGAAGAGTTACAATATTCTTAGACCT
>NZ_CAWNJO010000118.1:0-5844 GCF_963874835.1 Vibrio sp. V12_P9A6T4
GGATATATTCCTATAGTTAGGAATTTTTTTAATTTAGTCACATTACTAACATTAATTTGCATTTTTTATTTTGACGATTTTGAATATCTACCTATTTCTATGTTGCTTGCATCATATTCGCCATTAGTCTGGTTAATACAAAAAATTTGTTCTTATAAAAAGATTTTTGAATGGCTCAAAATACCAAAATGGCTAATTAATGATTTGCCGGGAGATTTTTGCTCAAATTTTGTGGTTGATTTAGACACAAAAGCAAAAGGAGTTCTTGCATCAAGCATTATAAAGAATCATGAGCCTAGACCAAACGATGTGGTAAAAGCTTGTGAAAAGCTAAATTATAGAGCTAAAGTGTTAAAATAATAAATATAACAAAGCATTTAAGAGTGATTCCCAACGCTTGGCATTTTTCATTCCATCGTTGGGTTTTGTGTTTTCGGTGGTATGGTCAAGGTTCGTGGTAGCGTTGCTCACACCTTAATGCGGCGTTAAATTATTAGGAGTATGATAGTGGAATGGATCACTAGCGAGAATACCTATGAAGAGTCTTGGCGTAGGTTATTAGAGTTTGCGAACGTTGAGTTGGCGATTGAAGCTATTGGTGGTTTTCATGGAGAGCCGACAAAATCAACCTTGCCCTATTATCGAAAGCAAGCTGAGCAGGCGCGTGTTGCGCTACTCCAAGCGAGAGAATACTTCGAAGCGGCTAAAGCATCTTCGTTATATACCCAACCTAATCACTTATATTATGGCTCGGTAGCACTTTCCACAGCGTGTATGTTAATCCGTGGCGATGGTACTAAATCATTAGACTACTTGAGAAAAGAATCTAAAAATTCACATCATGGGCTGGACTTTACTTTTTCATCAGACTTAAATCGTTCAAAAATCGGTTTGAGCTTATTGGAAAACTGTTATGTGAAAGTTTGCCCCAATGGGCACTTTTCTAATTGGTATAGCACATTACAAGATAGCCAATTAGTTTCTGCGATTAGCCACCGCATTACAAGGTATGGTCGAAACCGTAATATGAATTATGTAGGAAATTACCTTATCCCAGAGTTTAGTGACCTCAATGGACTAAAAAAAGACTTAATGTTCATATTAAAAAGGCTACCAGACCTACATTCCGACTTGGGCAGATATGGTGTTCTTGTAGACAGCGCTAGAGGAGAGCACCAAGTATATCATGATGAAGTTCGTGCTTGTAAATATAGTGAGTTTGTGTTTCATTCCGCACCAAGTTATGAATCACTTTTGAATGTAATTGAGAACTTTAGGTGTGATAGTGGTGTTAATTTTTCTTTTGATATCCCTGATGGTAGTACTTCAGGAATAGTTACTTCAAGAATAGATAAAGAATGGAGCTTTTCGTTCCCAGACTCACGAACTACATTAGACCATAAGACAATATTTTACGCAGAACCGATAAATACACCTGAGGTGGTGGATTTATTTTTAATTAGCTATGTTCTTAGTATGTTGTCCAGATATTATCCGGATATTTGGATATCATTCATTGAATCGCACTGCAAGGGTGCAAAACTTGTAGAGCGCATTGTTAGAATTCTCCAGCTTAAAATGCCAAACTTAATGCTAAATCAAATAACGGGTAATGAGCTTGTAATTTCTAACCATCGTCCGCCTTGGCACTAATTTAACAAGGCATTTAAGAGTGATTCGCAACGCTTGGCATTTTCGCTTCGCTCAAGTATAGCCAAGCGCCGCTCACACCTTAATGCGGCGTTATACCATTTTGGGAAAGTTAGGTATTAGATGAAAAGAGAAGAACAAAGTCGTTTTCTAATTTTGTATGCATTGAGGTTTCTAACTGGTACTGCGAGCAAAAAGGAAGTCTTAGACTGTATTGATGAAAACTCGTGGCTCAATTATATCGATTCTGACCTGGAAACTCTTTCAAGTCGCAATGAACTGCGATGGCGTAATGAATTTGCGTTCGTGCGACAGCACCTAGTTCAAGAAGGATACTTATCCAGTGAGTCAACTAGGCTTTGGGAGCTTACACCGGATGGAAGCCAGTACTTAGAAAGTTTGCTCTCGATTGTAAAGTCCAGTGAAAACCTTAGCCGTATTGATCGTGCCTCTGTGTTTGGTGATGATATCGATTTAAACAGCGTCAACTCGCTTGAGTTAATCTCAGACCTAGGTTTGGAAAATGAAACTGTTGAAGTTAAGCGCCAGCAGATAAAACGTTATCAAGGTATCGTCAAGAAACTAAAAGACAAATACCAAAACAAGTGTCAAATCAAGTCTTGTCAGTTTTCATTTGTAAAAAGCAACGGAGAGCATTATTCGGAAGCCCATCATCTAAAACCATTGTCGGAAGGCGGTGGGCAGCATGAGGAAAATGTTGTAATACTATGTGCTAATCATCACCGAATGCTCCATTATGCAGACGTTGTAGTAGGTGAATTAGAACATGACGAGAGAATTATAGAAATCAATGGAATCAAAGAGTTGGTCGTGTATCAAATGCTATAACAAGCAATTTAAGAGGGATTCACAACGCTCGGCATTGTTGCTTCTACTTCAAATTTAGTGTTTATAGCACAATGCTTTAGGTTTGGATGGAGGCGTTGTTCACCCCTTAATTGGGCGTTAGGGCAATTAGGAGACTATGTTTGGATATTGAGCAAAAACAATTTTGGGCTGAAATCGATGAAATTTGCTATCGAGCATCCATACTTGGAAGCAATATGTTGTTTCGTGGTATGGCTAATAGTAATTACCAACTAGTACCTTCGATTGCGAGGGGAACGAATGAAGGTGTTGGTGGTGATATCGAAAGTTTAGAAAGAGATATGCTTTCTGAGTTTAAGCGTTTGACCTTACCAACGTTGACATCTCAGCCGACTAGTGATTTTGAATGGCTCTTTTTAGCACAGCATTATGGTTTGCCTACAAGGCTTTTAGATTGGACAACCAATCCTATGGTTGCATTATTTTTTGCTGTCGAGTCAGAAGATGATCATGATGCTTGCTTGCACATTGTAAAGCACATGGTTACAGATGATTACGCAGACTATGACTATAAAACGGCTGATGTTAGCGAAGAAGCAAAGAAAAGATCGTATGCTTTAAAGATTTTCAAAATGCAACCAGAACAAGGCGAAGTAATTTTTATTCGTCCTAAATATACTGATAGTCGTTATGTTAATCAAAAGAGCATATTTTCATGCCCGAAAAACCCTTTCGAGCCATTAAAGCTCGACAACCATAATATCTTAGAAATTAAGTCTCAATGGAAACCTTTTATCCGAGATAGGCTGAAGATGATGGGGATATCACATAGCTATATTTATCCAGGAATAGAAGGTGTTGCAAAGGAAATTCGAAAGCATATGTATGAACCTGTTCAAATGGGTAGGCATAAAATAATCACATCTAGGGCTATCATGTAGCATTGCCCTAACAAACAATTCAAGTGGATTCTCAACGCGTGGCAGTTTTACTATGCGTTGAGTAAAGTGTTTTACGGTGCAATGCAGCGGCTTAGCCAGTGCGTTGTTCACCACTTAATTGGGCGTTATGTTTTTAGTTGAGGCCAGTGAAATGGACGAATGGGTTTTAAAGCAATTGCGAGCTCAGGTGATTTCTGATTTAAAAAATCATATTTCTACTGGATATTTTAGTCAGAATTTAGAAAGTATGGCATTCAGTGATGCCTTCAAAAATCATGAGTATCTTTCAATCGAGAATAAATGGGGATACCTCGCAGCTAAAGTAGGTAAAAAAATTTACTTTGATCAGTCAGAAAATTTATTACCTCGAGAGCTAGCAGCGTGCGATGTTCTAATGAACTTAGGATTCTTGGCGTCATCAAAAGCTTGCCTGAATGTTTGCGAACAAATAGAACAAAAAGCGATTGAGAATGGAGTATCAGATGGGAATTCTGGAAAAGTGGCTAATCAATTCAAAAATCAACATATACCTACTTATCATATGAACATAAAGGGTGCACTTGAACAGTATTTACAGCACCTCAGTGAAGAAGAAGCAAAGCCTTATCTTTCTCTGCTTTCTGAAGTAAGTAGGCATCGGACTCACAAGCCCCAAATTACTGAAGATATTCTTGAGATTAAACCTAACTTCATGGGTATCGGACTGAATTTAAATGCATTATTGCGTAGAGCTAGGAGAAAAACATAACAAACGCTTCAAGAGGGACAGCCAACGCGTGGCAATTTTATTATGCGTTGGTTTGTGTGATTACGGTGTTATGCGGTAAGTTGATAGTAGCGTTGTCTGCCCCTTAAGCGGGCGTTATACCGCAATCAGTCGTTGAGCCTTGTCATTGCTTTTCTGTATACATCGCTATGTTCACGTTTACCTACTGCTAAAACGGTAACAATAACTACGTCGTCTTGCACTTTGTATACTAAGCGATAGCCAGATTGGCGTAATTTGATCTTATACATGTTCTCAGCCCCGGATAATTTGGATGCAGGAACATGTGGGTTAGCTAAACGCTCAATCAGTTTTTTCTTAAATTGCTGTTGCAAAGTAGCGCCGAGTTTTTTCCACTCTTTAAGTGCGCTACTTTTAAATTCAAGATTATAAGTCATCGATACTCACCGAAATGCTTGATTCAGACTCGCGTTCTTTTGCTATAGCAAGTAGCTCAATATCTTCAAGTTTGTCCATCATCATTTCATATGCGGCAGCTGGCACACAGTAAAATGCTGGCTCATTTCGGTTTAGCACGGCTACTGGTTCACCATAAGCACTTGAAGCAACCTTCATTGGGTTCGCTTTAAACTCAGTAATACTTGCAGCAACATCAGCCAATATTCTAGTGGTCATTTAAAAGCTCCTTAAAGCGGTCTTTAATTTGGTCATTTTAGTTGCAAACAAGCGGTATAACAAGGTGTTTAAGACGGATTCGCAACGCTCGGCGGCTTCAGTTCAAATTTTTGCATATGTGTTTATGGCACAATGTCTTTAGTTTTTGTGGTAGCGCTGCTCACCACTTAACACAGCGTTATGCAACTCAGGTAAATTTAGGGGTTCAATCTTTTGGGATTTCTCCGGCTATTCGTTTTGTGTTGTCGGCAAATGAGCTTTTATCCTCAGATTCTTGGTTAACTCAAACCGTAAAACAGGCAAGTTTCTTGGTTTGCCTCAATCATTTTTAGCGTTGGCGCGTTGTGAATTTAGTGGGTGTAAAGTGCGGAAAGGGCAAGTTAATCGATTATTTCGTACTTGTTGAAGATTTCGCTCGTTGAGTTTGTTTCATTCAAAAGCTTGGTTTGTTGTTGAAAGGTGGACTTTGTTTTGGCGGCTCATTTATCACAGTTCTTGCTTGGGTTGATTCTTGAATCACTCAACCATTGCAATTGTGGCTTTTGGTCGTGTAAATTCAGTTTATCTTATCGAATTTGCATAACAAACGGCTCAAGAGGGATTGCCAACGCGTGGTGACTTTAGTGCAAAATTGAAGTTCAGTGTTTACGGTGTGTTTTTTGAGTCCGGCGGTGCGTTGTCAACCCCTTAGCCGGGCGTTATATTTTAATTGAGATTCGAGATCATGGAAGAAAGAATTCAGACTTATTTGAGCGAGTATCTAAGCTCATTACCTAGTGAAACTGCGGAAAAATATACTTCTTTCAGTGCGGACTATTTCTGCGCCGATAAGTACAACGCCAATGTATGTGCAGACTTAATACTGCGCGGAGAAAAGCGTGCCTCGTGTAGCCTGGAGTATTGGTACAGTCACGAAGGGGAACCTATGCCAGAAGTTGGTCATCTTCAAGTAGTGACGAACTGGGACGGTAAACCAATCTGTATCATCGAACTCACCTCAGTCAGTAAGTGTAAATACAGCGA
>NZ_CAWNJO010000119.1:0-5753 GCF_963874835.1 Vibrio sp. V12_P9A6T4
GCCTGGCGATGTCCTACTCTCACATGGGGAGACCCCACACTACCATCGGCGCTGTTGTGTTTCACTTCTGAGTTCGGCATGGAATCAGGTGGGTCCACAACGCTATGGTCGCCAAGCAAATTTCTTAATTCGGAAAGCTGCTTCGTTCTCATTCACACATTCAATGTTCTTCAATTGAGCCCACAAAACCCCTTCGGTGTTGTATGGTTAAGCCTCACGGGCAATTAGTATTGGTTAGCTCAACGCCTCGCAGCGCTTACACACCCAACCTATCAACGTTCTAGTCTCGAACAACCCTTTAGGACACTTAAAGTGCCAGGGAAGACTCATCTCAGGGCTCGCTTCGCGCTTAGATGCTTTCAGCGCTTATCAATTCCGAACTTAGCTACCGGGCAATGCCATTGGCATGACAACCCGAACACCAGCGGTTCGTCCACTCCGGTCCTCTCGTACTAGGAGCAGCCCCCTTCAATCTTCCAACGCCCACGGCAGATAGGGACCGAACTGTCTCACGACGTTCTAAACCCAGCTCGCGTACCACTTTAAATGGCGAACAGCCATACCCTTGGGACCGACTTCAGCCCCAGGATGTGATGAGCCGACATCGAGGTGCCAAACACCGCCGTCGATATGAACTCTTGGGCGGTATCAGCCTGTTATCCCCGGAGTACCTTTTATCCGTTGAGCGATGGCCCTTCCATTCAGAACCACCGGATCACTATGACCTACTTTCGTACCTGCTCGAACCGTCATTCTCGCAGTTAAGCGGGCTTATGCCATTGCACTAACCTCACGATGTCCAACCGTGATTAGCCCACCTTCGTGCTCCTCCGTTACTCTTTGGGAGGAGACCGCCCCAGTCAAACTACCCACCAGGCACTGTCCGCAACCCCGATGAGGGGCCTACGTTAGAACATCAAAACGACAAGGGTGGTATTTCAAGGTCGACTCCACGCAATCTAGCGACTGCGCTTCTAAGTCTCCCACCTATCCTACACATGTAGGTTCAATGTTCAGTGCCAAGCTGTAGTAAAGGTTCACGGGGTCTTTCCGTCTAGCCGCGGGTACACTGCATCTTCACAGCGATTTCAATTTCACTGAGTCTCGGGTGGAGACAGCGTGGCCATCATTACGCCATTCGTGCAGGTCGGAACTTACCCGACAAGGAATTTCGCTACCTTAGGACCGTTATAGTTACGGCCGCCGTTTACCGGGGCTTCGATCAAGAGCTTCGACCTAAGTCTAACCCCATCAATTAACCTTCCGGCACCGGGCAGGCGTCACACCGTATACGTCATCTTGCGATTTTGCACAGTGCTGTGTTTTTAATAAACAGTTGCAGCCACCTGGTATCTGCGACTCTCGTCAGCTCCATCCGCGAGGGACTTCACCAATAAGAGCGTACCTTCTCCCGAAGTTACGGTACCATTTTGCCTAGTTCCTTCACCCGAGTTCTCTCAAGCGCCTTGGTATTCTCTACCCGACCACCTGTGTCGGTTTGGGGTACGATTGCTTATAATCTGAAGCTTAGAGGCTTTTCCTGGAAGCAGGGCATCAATGACTTCACTGCCGTAGCAGCTCGACGTCGTGTCTCAGCCTAACAAGAAACCGGATTTACCTAGTCTCTTAGCCTACGCACTTGAACCAGGACAACCGTCGCCTGGCCCACCTAGCCTTCTCCGTCCCCCCATCGCAATTATAAGCAGTACGGGAATATTAACCCGTTTCCCATCGACTACGCTTTTCAGCCTCGCCTTAGGGGTCGACTTACCCTGCCCCGATTAACGTTGGACAGGAACCCTTGGTCTTCCGGCGGGGAGGTTTTTCACCCCCCTTATCGTTACTCATGTCAGCATTCGCACTTCTGATACCTCCAGCATGCTTTACAACACACCTTCAACGGCTTACAGAACGCTCCCCTACCCAATACAGTAAACTGTATTGCCGCAGCTTCGGTTTACTACTTAGCCCCGTTACATCTTCCGCGCAGGCCGACTCGACCAGTGAGCTATTACGCTTTCTTTAAATGATGGCTGCTTCTAAGCCAACATCCTGGCTGTCTGAGCCTTCCCACATCGTTTCCCACTTAGTAGTAATTTGGGACCTTAGCTGGCGGTCTGGGTTGTTTCCCTCTCCACGACGGACGTTAGCACCCGCCGTGTGTCTCCCGGATAGTACTTACTGGTATTCGGAGTTTGCAAAGGGTTGGTAAGTCGGGATGACCCCCTAGCCTTAACAGTGCTCTACCCCCAGTAGTATTCGTCCGAGGCGCTACCTAAATAGCTTTCGGGGAGAACCAGCTATCTCCGAGTTTGATTGGCCTTTCACCCCTAGCCACAAGTCATCCGCTAATTTTTCAACATTAGTCGGTTCGGTCCTCCAGTTGATGTTACTCAACCTTCAACCTGCCCATGGCTAGATCACCCGGTTTCGGGTCTATATCCAGAGACTAAAGCGCCCAGTTAAGACTCGGTTTCCCTACGGCTCCCCTATTCGGTTAACCTTGCCACTGAATATAAGTCGCTGACCCATTATACAAAAGGTACGCAGTCACAGGACAAAGCCTGCTCCTACTGCTTGTACGTACACGGTTTCAGGTTCTATTTCACTCCCCTCACAGGGGTTCTTTTCGCCTTTCCCTCACGGTACTGGTTCACTATCGGTCAGTCAGTAGTATTTAGCCTTGGAGGATGGTCCCCCCATGTTCAGACAGGATAACACGTGTCCCGCCTTACTCGATTTCACTTATAATGATGGAACAGTTACGGGGCTATCACCCTTTATTGCGCCACTTTCCAGAGGCTTCACCTGCATCATTAAAAGCTTAAGGGCTAGTCCAATTTCGCTCGCCGCTACTTTCGGAATCTCTGTTGATTTCTTCTCCTCGGGGTACTTAGATGTTTCAGTTCCCCCGGTTTGCCTCCTTACCCTATGTATTCAGGTAAGGATACGTGCTTATGCACGTGGGTTTCCCCATTCGGAAATCGTAGACTCAAGTGGCTGTTACTGCCTAATCTACGCTTATCGCAAGTTACTACGTCCTTCATCGCCTCTGACTGCCAAGGCATCCACCGTGTACGCTTAGTCACTTAACCATACAACCCGAAGAAGTTTCGTGTTGCAGACAAGTCACCAAGGTTGTCTCTCATTATTTGAATGAGCGAGAGACGTTTGATTTTGCCGGACTCAATTTTGAAAACTTACCGTAGTAAGCTTTCCCAAGAACACTTGAATGTGTTTGGTATCAATACGTTTAACGCATTGATGTTGAGAACTTTTATTTGATAACAACAAACACGTTCGTTGTTATCAGTCAGCTTTCCAAATTGTTAAAGAGCNCCAATCTTCTGGGAGGAAGAATTGGTGGGTCTGAGTGGACTTGAACCACCGACCTCTCGCTTATCAGGCGAACGCTCTAACCACCTGAGCTACAGACCCAGCATCGTCTCTTAAACTGTATAAACCATCAATCTGTGTGGACACTCATCAGTGTAATCTTCGTATAAGGAGGTGATCCAGCGCCAGGTTCCCCTAGCGCTACCTTGTTACGACTTCACCCCAGTCATGAACCACAAAGTGGTGAGCGTCCTCCCCGAAAGGTTAAACTACCCACTTCTTTTGCAGCCCACTCCCATGGTGTGACGGGCGGTGTGTACAAGGCCCGGGAACGTATTCACCGTAGCATTCTGATCTACGATTACTAGCGATTCCGACTTCATGGAGTCGAGTTGCAGACTCCAATCCGGACTACGACGCACTTTTTGGGATTCGCTCACTATCGCTAGCTTGCTGCCCTCTGTATGCGCCATTGTAGCACGTGTGTAGCCCTACTCGTAAGGGCCATGATGACTTGACGTCGTCCCCACCTTCCTCCGGTTTATCACCGGCAGTCTCCCTGGAGTTCCCACCATTACGTGCTGGCAAACAAGGATAAGGGTTGCGCTCGTTGCGGGACTTAACCCAACATTTCACAACACGAGCTGACGACAGCCATGCAGCACCTGTCTTACAGTTCCCGAAGGCACTCCCGCGTCTCCGCAGGATCCTGTAGATGTCAAGAGTAGGTAAGGTTCTTCGCGTTGCATCGAATTAAACCACATGCTCCACCGCTTGTGCGGGCCCCCGTCAATTCATTTGAGTTTTAATCTTGCGACCGTACTCCCCAGGCGGTCTACTTAACGCGTTAGCTCCGAAAGCCACGGCTCAAGGCCACAACCTCCAAGTAGACATCGTTTACGGCGTGGACTACCAGGGTATCTAATCCTGTTTGCTCCCCACGCTTTCGCATCTGAGTGTCAGTATCTGTCCAGGGGGCCGCCTTCGCCACCGGTATTCCTTCAGATCTCTACGCATTTCACCGCTACACCTGAAATTCTACCCCCCTCTACAGTACTCTAGTGAACCAGTTTCAAATGCGGTTCCGAGGTTGAGCCCCGGGCTTTCACATCTGACTTAATCCACCACCTGCATGCGCTTTACGCCCAGTAATTCCGATTAACGCTCGCACCCTCCGTATTACCGCGGCTGCTGGCACGGAGTTAGCCGGTGCTTCTTCTGTCGCTAACGTCAAATGATGCTGCTATTAACAACACCACCTTCCTCACGACTGAAAGTACTTTACAACCCGAAGGCCTTCTTCATACACGCGGCATGGCTGCATCAGGCTTGCGCCCATTGTGCAATATTCCCCACTGCTGCCTCCCGTAGGAGTCTGGACCGTGTCTCAGTTCCAGTGTGGCTGATCATCCTCTCAGACCAGCTAGGGATCGTCGCCTTGGTGAGCCATTACCTCACCAACTAGCTAATCCCACCTAGGCATATCCTGACGCGAGAGGCCCGAAGGTCCCCCTCTTTGGCCCGTAGGCATCATGCGGTATTAGCCATCGTTTCCAATGGTTATCCCCCACATCAGGGCAATTTCCTAGGCATTACTCACCCGTCCGCCGCTCGCCACCCAAGGAACAAGTTCCTCTGTGCTGCCGCTCGACTTGCATGTGTTAGGCCTGCCGCCAGCGTTCAATCTGAGCCATGATCAAACTCTTCAATTAAAGTTTTGTTGGTCCTAAGACCGGCTCAATGAATACTGACTTCAAAACTGCTCTTACTCGAAAGTAAAAAGTAATTTTAAAGCTATTGTTGTTCCAACAGAACAACAATGAATTGACTGTGCCAAAATCAAGTAAACTTGATTCTGATTGGTCACTCAGTTCATTGATAAATCTTTTTTGATTATCATCAACGAGTGCCCACACAGATTGATAGGTTTATATTGTTAAAGAGCTTTGCTTTCAGTGCCTTAACACTTAAGCAGGACGCGTATAATACGCTTTCCGCTTCGAAAGTCAACATAAAACTCTCACTTTTTCATGAGAATATTATGGTGACTCGTCTCACTGAGACCAGTCGGAATTTAAGCCTGGCGATGTCCTACTCTCACATGGGGAGACCCCACACTACCATCGGCGCTGTTGTGTTTCACTTCTGAGTTCGGCATGGAATCAGGTGGGTCCACAACGCTATGGTCGCCAAGCAAATTTCTTAATTCGGAAAGCTGCTTCGTTCTCATTCACACATTCAATGTTCTTCAATTGAGCCCACAAAACCCCTTCGGTGTTGTATGGTTAAGCCTCACGGGCAATTAGTATTGGTTAGCTCAACGCCTCGCAGCGCTTACACACCCAACCTATCAACGTTCTAGTCTCGAACAACCCTTTAGGACACTTAAAGTGCCAGGGAAGACTCATCTCAGGGCT
>NZ_CAWNJO010000120.1:0-4961 GCF_963874835.1 Vibrio sp. V12_P9A6T4
TGAAACCAGCGTACATTCGCCTAATCACTGAACCCTTCATAATCCTCTCCCTAGAAAAATAGTGTTTTGTTTTAAAAAATAACAAAATAATGAGTATTGTATTGAATGTGAGACGTACATTTTATGACGGGTCTGGCAAAACGCATTTTTTATATTAGTGTTCTGTCATTTATGCTACGCGTACGGTGTTTTTTATTGAGCTTTTGACAGGGTTCACGCATACTCAAATCCAACTACACACCTATTATATTCAGTAGCATTAAGGTCAAATTAGTGTCGGTTCTATCGGTTGTCGATATGTTGTCGTGGGCCACTTAGGTATTAGCCTTGAACCACTTATCTCGATCTAATGTACTTTGATGTGACTGCGTAGGCCTATTTACTAGTGGAGTATTTCATGGCTGAAGAAACCATTTTTAGCAAAATTATCCGTAAAGAAATTCCTGCAGATATCCTCTATCAAGATGATTTAGTGACCGCCTTTCGGGACATTAACCCTAGAGCGCCTAGCCATATTCTTATCATTCCCAATGCGTTTATTCCGACGACCAACGATGTTGAACCTGAGCATGAAGCGGCTATGGGACGTATGTTTACAGTGGCAAAAAAAATCGCTCAACAAGAAGGTCTTGCACAAGATGGCTATCGCTTGATAGTGAATTGTAACGCTCATGGTGGCCAAGAGGTTTACCACATTCATATGCACTTGGTTGGCGGTCGCCCGTTGGGTCCGCTTTTGATGAGCTAATGCATGGGTCGCCCAGCCACTATTGGGCGCTCGATTGATACGATTAGAGTTAAATATGGAGTATTGAGTGAAGCGTTACGTGCGACATATTACGGTTTTTTTATCGCCTTTTTTTCTCAATGCCTGTGCTAATTTTTCTGCGGGGAACTTGTTTAGTCATTACAGTGCTCAAAATGGCGCTGTCTATCAGTCAGTTAAATCTGGGCAGTATCAAGATGCGGAGAATGAACTTGCGGAATTTGTCGCGGGTGACATTCTAGACAATCTGGAAAAAGGGCGAGTCCATTTTCTTAACCAGAATTATGTAGACAGTAAGCGTAGTTTCGAATTGAGTGATTCTGCGGTTAAAATTCAACAAGATAAGGCATTGATTTCACTAAGTGATACGGCGACAAGTGTCGGTGCGTTGGCTGTGAATGATAACTTGATGGAATACGTTCCTGCGGATTATGAACTTGGTTTTTTACATCTTTATCTCGGTTTGAATTATTTACAACAGAATGATTTGGATGGAGCTCTGGTTGAAGTTCGGCGAGCGAATCAGGTACAAGAGCAAGCAAGGCAGGCTAGAGAAGCGGAACTTGAAAAGGCGCAAAAAGAGCTAAAATCACAAGGTGTGACACCAAACTTAGGCAGCGTACTAGCAAACTACCCTGATGCAGGAAAAGCTTTGCAGGCGGTGCAGAATGGTTACCTTTTTTACCTTTCTGCTTTGCTTTATGAAGCCTCTGGTGATGTTAACAGTGCCTATGTCGACTATCGACGCGCTTTGGCAGTCACTCCCGATAATATTGAGGTTATAGAGGGGACATTACGCGTTGCGAAACGATTAGGGATGAGAGAAGACCTAATCCAATTAGAGAAACGCTACGGGAAATCTCATTCACTGACTGCTTCTCAAGGTCGTGTGCTTATAATAGAAGAGCAGAGTGTGGTGAAAGCCTTAGATAGCTGGCGTCAATCTTTACCCTTGTATGACAGCAGAGGAAATGGCGCATTGTATTCTCTCGCCTTACCTTATTATCCGAATACACCCGTTGAATCATTTTCATCACTGACGATGAATGACAAAGTACTGACTTCTCATTTTCTGACGGATGTGAATTTAATGGCAAGTCGAAACTTGTCTGAGAAAATGCCCTCTATAGTAATAAGGCAAGTGTTGAGAGTGCTGGCGAAAGATCAATTGCGCAAAGAAGCGGCCAAAGATGACAATGTTGGTAATTTAGTCTTCAACGTTTGGAATCTGCTGACAGAGCAGCCCGATACGCGCAGTTGGCTAACGCTGCCAGGGTTGGTGCAAACGGCCAGTTTGCAAGTCAATGCAGGCGAGCAACGAATAAAGGTGGGAGAGCAAGAATATCAGTTTTCTGTACCGGAAAAAGGCACCACTTTGGTGTGGGTTTCTCGTCAGGGACGTCATTCAACCATCTGGCATAAACAACTAGGAAGATTGTAATGAAAAAGTGGATATTGGGACTGTTAGTCACATTCTCATTGATTGGATGTGCTGAAAATACCGCAGGATTAAGAGTTGATGGCGCTTCGCAAAAAGTGCTATTTGGCGACAATGTATTAGGTAATCGCTTGGTTGTTGAAGACATTGCAACTAACCAAGTGGATGGTCATACGAGGGGACTTGTGCGTTTAGTGAGTCATTACCAAGGTGACCAAATTATCGAGTACCGTTTTTCTTGGTATGACGATGATGGGCTTGAAGTCAATAACAGACAAAGTCCTTGGAAACAAAAAATCATCAGTGGGATGGAGACGGTGTCGTTGTCGGAGATTTCTGTCAATCCAAATGGAAAACAGTTTCGCGTACAGATCCGTGGGTCAAATAATTAAATTGGGAAAGTAAGGAACCAATATGAACAAAAGTATTATCGCATTGCTAGGGCTCGCTGTCATTTTGGGCGGCTGTTCAAATAAAGTCAGCTACGGAGATGCACAATCCGTTGAAACGACGACAGTTGATTTTGGTTCAACAGATTTACAAAAAATCGCGGGGGAAATGGTTGATAGCATGATGATGTCAGGTTCGGTAGCAGCGATTACCCGTGATTCTCGTCCTATCGTGTTTGTTGAGCGAATCAAAAATAAAACCAGTGAGCACATTGATACTGAATCTATCACTGACACCATCAGTACTAAGATGTTGAATTCAGGTAAGTTCCGCTTCGTCGACATGGATCGTGTTGAAGCCGTGCGCGAACAGCTCAATTTCCAAAATAATGATGAGTTGGTCAACCAAAGTACCGCCATTCAGTTTGGCAAAATGGTTGGCGCACAATATATGCTGTATGGCAACTTGTCGAGTATTGTGAAAAACGCAAGTAGTGATAAAGATGTATATTACAAAATGACGATGCGTTTAATGGATCTTCAAAGTGGCCTTATTGAATGGGCAGATGAAACCGAAATTCGTAAACAGCAGTCAAAAAGTTTACTCGGTTTTTAATTACAAAATTGAGTAATTGAGAGAAGAGGTCCTTATGGCGAGAATGTCTTGGCGTGAAGCTTGTCAGCTTGATCGTACCTTAACGTCGCTAGAAGGATTCTTCTCTGCTCCCCCCGACTATGCACAAACGCTGACGGGGGGGTTAACAAACCGATGTTGGAAAATTGTCACGGAGGAACGCAGCTTTGTTTGGCGGCCTAATACGCCGATCACTCAAGCCTTTTCCATTTCGCGTTTTCAAGAATATCAAATTCTCTCTGCTATCGAATCTTCTCACTTAGGCCCCAAGCCACTTTCCATTAATGATCAAGGATTATTGGTTGAATGGATTGATGGCCAATCCCTTACTGGTGGTTTACCTTTCGATTCTCTATTAAAAACACAGATAAAGATCCATAATCTCAGTACAGCACGCATCCCAGTTGCCCCTTTCAGTTTTATCGCTCGGGTTGATCATTATTGGCTACAGCTCAAAGCTGAGTATAAAAGTGAGGACTTGTCGGCTTTATATCAACGTTGGCGCACCGCACCTAACCTTGCTGATGTTGGTCATACTTTGTGTCACTTTGATTTAGCTGGCTACAATATGGTTAAAACCGATGAAGGTAACCGCGTGATTGATTGGGAATACGCCTCAATTGCCGACCCCCGACTCGACCTGGCTTTAAGCATTGATGTTGCAGAAGAAAAACCATTAGAGGCGGTCTACCGTTATTGTCAATTGCGTGAGATTGTGGGGGTCGATGATTGGGTCGAAGGAGTGGTGGCTTGGCATCCAAGAGCAACAATGATGGCCATGTTATGGTATTTGTTAGCACATCAATTATGGGGTGATGACTATTATCGTCAACAAGCCGAACATCTAAAACGCACATTATGTAGCTAGGATCACTGTTTCGTCGTTTTGTTGCAGTAAATTAAGGTTAAAGTCTTTGAAACCACAATCTTCGTGGTAGATTAAAAACCTCAAGGAGTGGGGAGTTATTATGATTATTTATCTGCACGGTTTTGATTCAACAAGCCCAGGAAACCATGAAAAAGTACTGCAATTGCAATTTATTGACAGCGATGTCCGTTTTATTAACTACAGTACACAGCACCCAAAACACGATATGCAGCATCTTCTAAAAGAAGTGCATAAAGTGATTGAGTTGTCTGATGACCCACATCCGATTATTTGTGGCGTAGGCCTCGGCGGCTTCTGGTCTGAGCGGATTGGATTCTTATGCGGAATTAAGCAAGTGGTGTTTAATCCTAACTTGCATCCGGAAACAAACATGACTGGACGCATCGATCGCCCTGAAGAGTATGAAGATATTGCGACTAAGTGTGTTGAGCAATACAGGGTAAAAAATAAAGGACGCTGTTTAGTGATTTTATCTAAAGAAGATGAAATTCATGACAACAGCAAAACAGCAGCAGAGCTCGAAAACTACTACGATATCATTTGGGATGAAACCCAGAACCATAAGTTCAAGAAAATCTCACAGCATTTGCAAGCGATGAAGGCATTTAAAGAATCAAATTAAGCATCCGTGCATCATAGTTTCGACTGAACGACTCACAATTGTGAGTCGTTTTTTTATGGCCCAACCCCCCTATGTCTCGTAGTGAAATAGAGGAATTCTTTGGTTGCACCATGAGTTTTGCTCTATATAATGATTAAATTATAAATATTTTGATAAATATCAAAAAAAATTGAGAGCAAGTCTTAAATTTGCCTAATTTGTGTGTAGTTACATGCACTTATCC
>NZ_CAWNJO010000121.1:0-4946 GCF_963874835.1 Vibrio sp. V12_P9A6T4
CGTGGCGACTTTAGTGCAAAATTGAAGTTCAGTGTTTACGGTGTGTTTTTTTGAGTTCGGCGGTGCGTTGTCAACCCCTTAGCCGGGCGTTATATGCGCATGTGGGTATGGATAATATATGAAACAAAAAATAATATGCACGTTGGTATTTTGTATTTGTATCATAATTGGTAGTTGGTTTGGTATTAATCGAGTTGTTGTTGAATTTGAAAGTATCCCAAGTAAGTCATTTTTCGATTTACTATCATTGACCTTAAGCTTCGGTGGTTTTATTTTTTCAGGGCTATCATTTGTAATTGCATACAATGTTTTTTCTGAATGGAAATTGCATCATAAAAAAGAGCTATTGATGGAATTAAAAACTGAATCAATTGATCGTATGCTTAAATGTTATACTGCGCTGTCAGTTTTTTCTTATCATAATGCTTGTAAAGATACATCTGTGTTATTTAGTAACTCTATCTTTGAGCTTCAAAGTGTTACTATGCGTTATTTTAGTATGATAAGTTCTAAAGAGGTTTCAACCGTTGAATTGCTGGCTTGTAATATCAATAATGACCGAATGCAACTGGTTAAAGATTATTCGTCTTTAATGGCGCATATCTATAATGCTGTCAAAGTTGATTCGGCCTTAATTGATCATCAATTTATAACGTTTCCCGATAGCAATATTGAAAATAATGTGCGGAAGAGAATGCTTGAAGTTAGTATGAACAATCTAGGAATTAAGCTCTCGATACAGAATGATCAATTGGACTTAAAGAAATTGAGTGGAGAGCTGTACCTTTGTATCATAGACAATAGCGGTGAGTTGGTAGCGCAAGCATATTCCAATGATGACCGCATATAACAAACGGCTCAAGAGGGATTGCCAACGCGTGGCGGTTTTAGTGCAAAATTGAAATTCAGTGTTTACAGTGTGTTTTTTGAGTTCGGTGGTGCGTTGTCAACCCCTTAGCCGGGCGTTATGCCTTTTGGGAGAAAATATGCAGTTTTACAAAGCAAATGAATATCAGGCATCTTGCGAAAACCTGTATCGTAAGTACGAACTTGAGATAGCTGCTTTACTTCCAGATGCATCTATTGAGCATATTGGAGCTTCCTCTATCCCCAATGCTGTATCTAAAGGTGACCTAGACATACTTGTTGGTGTTAACGGCAAGGAACTAGAGAATGCAGTAAAGTTACTTTCTACTCTAGGTTTCAACGAAAAATCCGACACGTTAAGAACTCCGGAGCTTTGCATGCTGGAAAATAGCTCAGGTGAGGATGTCGCTTTTCAAGTTGTAGCCAATGGTTCGGGATTTGACTTTTTTGTAGGGTTTAGAGACAAACTCCGTAAAAGTCCTGAGTTAGTTCAACGATACAATGAGCTGAAAATGTCTTGTACAGGTTGGTCTCACGAAGAGTATCGTCGGAAAAAATCAGCTTTTATTGAGCGCGTGTTAGGACAGGCATAACAAACTGTTTAAGAGTGATTCGCAACGCGTGGCATTTTTACTATGCGTTGCGTTTAGTGTTTAAGGTGGTATGCGGCAGCTTCAGTATTGCGTTGCTCACACCTTAACAGGGCGTTATGTGCTTGGTGTCAAAATTAAATTGGAGAGTTATGAAAGTAAGTAACCCATTGACAATAATAGCCATTTTTGCAGGTGTAGCTGAAACATTAGCCACAGTTGCTTTGGTGAAGCTACCATTAGAGATTCAAGCAATTTTTGTTTACTTTGTCATGGCGTTTCCTATGGCGATAGTACTGTTATTTTTCTTTGTTCTATATTTCAAAAATATTGTTTTATATGCCCCAAGCGACTTCGATGACCAGAATCATTACCTTCAGGCGAACAACTTAAAAGAGAAGGTGGATCATCAAATGGACGAAATTTTTGCCTCTATTAACAAACGTGGCGCAAAGTTATCCCAGGAAGATCTTGAACGAGCAAAATCAGAATTGGCTAAAACTATTACCAAGGAAACCATGCCGGCTCGAATGATGGATATTTTGGATACAATAGGTAAAGGTAGTTATTCGGCAAGGGGGATTGCTAGTGAACTAGGTTTGGCTCCCTCTACGGTTATAACTTACCTAATGCGTCTCGAGAAAGACGGCTTGGTTGAAAAAGATAGTAGTAACATTTGGAAACTACGCACATAACAATCTGTTTAAGAGGGATTCGCAACGCGTGGCATTTTTACTATGCGTCGGTTTAAAGTGATTAAGGTGGTTTGCAGTGGCTTCAGTATTGCGTTGCTCACCCCTTAACAGGGCGTTATGTGTAACCAGAGGAAAATGCATGGAAGTACAGCTAAAAGTAGGTAGTGACTCCTTATTCGCAGAATCTTTAACCGAGTCAAATATGGCAAGTTACTATCAAACTCGTGGAATAATCTGGGATCACAATCAGTTTCTAAGTAGTTGGGAAGAATTAGATAATTACGAAGTCCATCTAGACCAAGCTCGTGTTGGTGTTCTCCGTTTTAGCTATAGTGGCGATACTACATTCTTGAGGGACTTTCAAATTTTGCCTGAGTTTCAGGGCAGAGGAATTGGGGCAAAGTGTCTCGAATTAGTTGTTAGACATGCACTTAAAAGACAATCCACTAAGCTAGTTTTGCGCGTGTTTAGTGAAAACCCAGCAATCAGCCTGTATGAGTCCAAAGGCTTTGTTAGAACAACTGAAGTCAAAGGGTTGATTGAAATGGAGATCCCTTTAAGTTCAAACACATAACAAACGCTTCAAGAGGGACTTCCAACGCGCGGCATTTTTATTATGCGTTGACTTTGGTGGTTTCAGTGTTATGCGGAAGCTTGGTAGTAGCGTTGTCAGCCCCTTAAGCGGGCGTTATGCATATCGCAAAAATTTAACTTCGGTGGTCTAGGGAATAAATAAAATGTTACTCAAAGAAGTCATTGCTATAAATTATAAAAGTGCTCAAAAAACGGCACTTGAAATTAAGTCCGTTTCTCCAACAGTGCTAATTGGAGAGAATGATTGTGGTAAAACAACATCATTGAACTCGGCAAGACTGTTGTTAGAGCAGTCTTTTTCAGTGTCTATCCCAAATGATAAAACCGAAAAAAATGATTTATCGCATACTGCATTAACTAAAACTGAAATTAATGCTTATTTACTTGAGCAAGGACTGCCTGAGCTATTTGAGCTAACAGAAGATCATCAACAAAAGTTCATTGTATGCATTGGTAAGTTTCAAATTGAAGATTTTGATAAAGACGCTGAAGATATATCTAACCACCTAAAGTGGGTGCTGGAATCTGCAAAATTGATGGATGACCAGTATAGGTACTTTTATAAAGCTAGGGTTATAAACGCAGATACAGGGGTAACTGAAATATATTACTCTCATTACCATCCGGATGAGCAGAGCTTAGCTAGTATTTACAGCTCGACTCAAGCTCAAGTCAATACAGCTATGACGACTTATAATCCAGAGGAACAGAACCTCATTAATGATAATGGTGAAGGACGCCATACAATTTATGAAAAAATGCGTTCGATACTAAATACAGTTTCTTGTTCGTATAAGTTTGTTAAGTTCAGCGATGACGCTAAATATAAGAAGTGGAAGCAAGACTTACAGGCAGCTTTCCCTGAGTACGCTTACTTGAGCTGGAACGAGTCACTAGAGGGTATAACTAAAGCGGCTAATGCTATCTTATCTGACTCTATTGAAGCCGAGGTTACCCGAGCCAAGAAAATTTCAGGTATGCTACGAACACGAGCACAGACAAAGATTAACCAAAAACTTGAAGAGTTGGGTATTCAGAATGAGGTTCCAAGTATTAAGAGTATCAGCGCCAGCGTAAACTTTGAGTTAAAAAATCAACTTACAGACTTGTTTGTAGGTAAAGACAGTTCTGAAGAAAGTGTGCATATTGATAACCAAGGCGAAGGCATAAAACGTCAAATTTGGTTTGCATTGCTTAGGCTACAAGCAGAACAAGCAACAGAAACTAATAAAAGGTATGTCTGGTGTTTTGATGAGCCCGAAACGCACTTGCATCCGAGAGCTCAAAGAGAGTTTATCAACACGCTTCGCTTATTATCGGAACAACATTTTCAAATATTGGTTAGCACTCATAGTACGATTTTCGTTAATGCCTCTAAGCTAGAAGACATAAATACTTTCAAAATTGAAAATAGTTATACCAAAATAGGAGCTATAGCGGAGGTAGGGGATATTTTCGATACATTGGGTGTATTGAATAGTGACTTCCTGTTTTTCAATAAATTCCTTGTTGTAGAAGGTAATACCGAGCAAGCTTTAATCCCGTTGCTCTACCACAAGTATACAGGTTGCACACTGCGTGAAAATAATATTCAGTTGATAAACTTAAAAGGGTGTACCAACGAAGATGTAGCAAACGATTTGTTAGATAGTTTAATTGACGGTTTTGCTAAGCGAGACGATTTATCTATATATATCTTTGATGCTGACACAAACAAGCAGGAAGATGAACAAACATTTGTTGTAGGTAAGCAAGACCTAGAAGATTCGTTACCTACTGGCCTATGGCCGCAGATAGTGCGTGAAGTGTATGGTGAAGAAATTGAAATCACAGAGCAAGATATTATAAGTATTATCGATGCAATTCCGATGGCGCAACAAGGGCACACTTTGCAAGCTAACCAAAAATTTGCGCCTAAGTTGAGGAGCTTAATTCGTCAAAAGTTAGTTGCCATAAACAGTGCAGAAAGAATTGACGACTGGCCAAATAAAAGCTTTGATTGGGGAGAAATCATTGGTCGCCATCTTGATGTATCTGAAATCCCAGACCCTATTAAAAGAGCATTTGATGCACTGATTAGATATGCATAACAAAGCGTTCAAGAGGGACAGCCAACGCGTGGCATTTTTATTATGCGTTGGTTTTTTGTGATTATGGTGTTATGCGGAAGCTTGGCAGTGGCGTTGGCTGCCCCTTAACG
>NZ_CAWNJO010000122.1:0-4854 GCF_963874835.1 Vibrio sp. V12_P9A6T4
GTTGACAACGCACCGCCGAACTTAAAAAACACACTTAAACACTGAACTGCAATTTTGCACTAAAGTCGCCACTCGTTGGCAATCCCTCTTGAGCCGTTTGTTATGCAAATTCAATGAGATAAAACCACTTTACACGACCAAAAACCACAATTGCAATGGTTGAGTGATTCAAGAACCAACCCAAACCAGAGCCATGATAAATAAGCCGCCAAAACAAAGTCCACCCTTCAGCAACAAACCAAGCTTTTGGAACAGACAAGTTCAACGGGCGAAAAATTCAGCAAGTGCAAAACGATCGATAAACTTGCACTTTCCACACTTTGCGCACGCTAAATTCACAACAAACCAGCACCAAAACTGATTGAGGCAAACAAAGAACCTTGCCTGTTTTACGGCTTAAGTAAACCACGAATTTTAGGGTAAAAAAGCTCATTTGCCGACAATACCAAACGAATGGCTGGAGAAATCCAAAAGATTGAACCCCTAAATTTACCTGAGTTGCATAACGCCCGGCTAAGGGGTTGACAACGCACCGCCGAACTCAAAAAACACACCGTAAACACTGAACTGCAATTTTGCACTAAAACCGCCAAGCGTTGGCAATCCCTCTTGAGCCGTTTGTTATACGCGTGCTTCCGACCACACTGCAAATTCGTTACCGCTTGGCTCAATAAAATGGAAACGACAGCCTCCGGGAAAATCAAAAATTGGGCGAATAATTTGACCACCGCTATTCTGGACTTTGGCTAAAGTGGTTTCTATGTTTGAGCTATAAAAGATAAGAAGTGCACCACCCGATGCTGTCTGACTACAACAGTCAGCTTTAAAAAAACCGCCATCTAAACCCTGATTTGAGAATGCTGTATATTCAGGACCATAATCAGTAAATTCCCAGCCAAAAACTGAAGAGAAAAATGATTTTGTTGCCTCTAAATTTTTTGCTGCAAACTCGACATAATTCAGCTTTTCATTCGGATTCATTTCACGACTCCATTGTTAAATTTCCATATAGCGTATAACGCCCTGTTAAGGTGTGAGCTACGCAATACCGATGTTTCCGCATACCACCTTAAACGCTAAACGCAACGCACAGTAAAAATGCCACGCGTTGCGAATCACTCTTAAACAGTTTGTTATGTGCCTTGCGCGTTGAACCGACTAGAGATCAAGGGGAATAGGATCGGAACGAATAATTCCACCTGAACTCTTGGGGCTAATGCCATACAATTTGTATTCTTTCAAGTTGTTAAAATCTGAGTAATCCAGTTCTCCACAATAACCAAACATCCCTGACTCATGTTCTATATGTGGAATTGCCTTTGATTCACGTTGTAATTCAGTTACCCAAAACTTGGGATGACGCCCGCCCTTTGGTTCGAGTATACATTGAACACCTCTTAACCTTGAGTAAGCTTGTTCGGCAAATTCTTTCATAAAGAAAGAACCATCTTCTTTGATATCCGAAACTAACCACGTAACGATATGACCTAAAAACTCTTCTGCATGGCTCTCTGCTGGTATTAAACAACGTGACCAAAAACACCCAATATTCAAATTACGAGATACCCTTCCAATATGGATAATTCCTTCAAATACAGACGTCACTATTTCTCTCGCTTGCAATTTCGCGGAATTACAGCCTAGATACGATAAAGTCTCCATACAACGGTATGCAAAGTGATTATTACCATTTTCTAACGCACTGACTGCTAAGGACTTTATATCATGTGCGTACACCGCAATATTGTGTTTATCTAAATCTGTTTCAGTGTCAGACGGCTTATTATTTTCGAGCCTGTAAATACCTAGTTCAGCTACCCTATGTAAAGTATTTAGTACCTTTGTTGGCTCAACAACCGAAGTATCCGTCAACAGACGTTGAGCAACCCAAACGGCTTCAGATGCAATTGCTCTTGTAAGCTCTGAACATGGTTTATTCAATATTTCAGGCTGCATAAGATAGCTACATAACTCACCAGCTAAAGTATGTAAAAACACACCTTGCTTATCTTCTTCTACTACATGACTGATGATCGCTCGGAATCTTTGCCGAGAAACATGGTTAATGCCGAAATCAACTCTGTAATCAGAATCTTTGCCACTCTTAAATTCGTAAGATTTTAGCAATGTCTTAAGTGCTACATTAAGGTTGTATTTGAAAGTTGGATGGTCAGAGTTTTCTAGTGATAAGCCATTAACCAATGATAAAGAATCCCAAATATCACTTTCCTCTAAGCCCAATATCGTTGGCTCAAATGTAAATCCATGCATTGGAATTTGAAACTTATCTTTGTTTAAAAGGAATTCTTCATGTTCCTTTACTTCTCGTTTAATACAATTTGCCAATTTACTATTGTAAGCATTTACCTTAGAAGACGTCGTTCTATCACTTATAAACTTGATTGGGTTGAGACAGTTCATTGTCAAAACCGCATTGTCTAATGATGATAAAAACAGCAACGGGAGGCTACCCAAAGAAACATAAGCAAACAGGTCAGGAGTAGCTAAATAAGCTAGTAGTGGCGCAAACGGGATGACCATGAGAAAAACAATATGAAACCACTGCCTTTTGCTAATTTGATCGTAAATCGGCTTATATTTAGATAACTGGTATCCAAAAAACGTAAAGTTTATTGAGAAAATCGATACTGTAAAGCTCACTCCAATAAGCCAAGGGGTTATCTTTTCAAGATCAGCACTACCTGCAAAAAACAGAAGCGACACTGTTAACACAATGAAAATTATAAATTTCAAATTTAACTCTCTATTTAATAGATTTTACTGCGATTAATCAGGCACATAACGCCCGGCTAAGGGGTTGACAACGCACCGCCGAACTCAAAAAACACACTGTAAACACTGAATTTCAATTTTGCACTAAAGTCGCCACGCGTTGGCAATCCCTCTTGAGCCGTTTGTTATGTATTTTTTACAGACCCGCCATAGAAATTAAGTTTAATGCCTGTTGCAAATTTATTTGAGCGTGTCCATTAGATGACTGTAACTTTGGAACAAATTGAACTTTATACTTGTTACTACATTGATTAACCCATTGAACAGTCATTCCTTTCGTTCTTACCGCGCAAAATATTACGTCACATTTTAGAGACACAAAATATGGCAAACTAGTTTGCAACCTACTATTTGGGTCACCTTGGCTTTCAATGCCTACTTTTATCCCATTAATATCAATCACTACTGTAATATCCGCACCGTTGTTTATGATGTTGATAGGAGCAGTAGGATATTTAGTCCTGAGTTGATTGAAAACCTCTTTCAATGTAGAGGTTTTTCCGCTACTTCCTATACCTTGTAAAGCAAATATCTCTGCCATTTATATCTCTCCATTTTGATAACACACTGTAGGACATCTTAGAAATACATAACGCCCTGCTAAGGGGTGAGCAACGCAATACCGAAGCCGCCGCACACCACCTTAATCACTAAATTCAACGCATAATAAAAATGCCACGCGTTGCGAATCCCTCTTGAGCAGTTTGTTAGCCAGAAAACACCACATATAGTGCTTGCAATCAAAACAACGTACTACATATGGTTAAGTCACATTTCCAGATGAAACCCAATGAAATAACCACAAACTTAATAATGTTACATTGCAACACATACCATAAGTGATAATGTGACATCGAGCCAATAACTTGAGGATTTTGAATGCCTACATTAAGTGTGTCTGAGTTTTCTTTAATCGTTGTAACTTCGGGAAGGCCAAAGCAGACAAGGGTAAAAAACATCGCTAACCGCGAGCCTTATGCTGCATTTCGTGACTACTATGGTCCATTACGAAACTCGATTAAACGTCTGTTCATTGCAAAGCGACATATTTCTCACCTTTACACAATATGCAACCGTCAAGAGGGAACTAAAAAGCAAAAATATGAAATGATCGTCAATACTTTTAAAGATTGGCAATCTGGTAAAAATATTAAGGCTTTTGATCCACCAAGAGAACACTACAACTTTTCACAAACGAGCATCACTTGTAACCCTGAACTCCATGTTGTGTTAAACGGTCAACCACGCCTAGTTAAGCTCCATTTCAGTAGTAGTGACAAAATGACTCAGGAAAGAGCAAATATCATCTGTGCTTTGATGGAGGAGTCAATTAATGACAGTGGTTTTGAATATTCAGTCCTAGATTTAACTTCTGGCAAAGAGTACTTCTTCAATGGTAACTACGAAAAAATCTATGACAGAATAAATAACGAGATCAAGGAACTTGAGAAATTTTGGCTAGAGGTAGCTTAAAATGTGTGGCATGGATGCCCATTTTTTTGGCTAACGCCCGGCTAAGGGGTTGACAACGCACCACCGAACTCAAAAAACACACTTAAACACTGAACTGCAATTTTGCACTAAAATCGCCAAGCGTTGGCAATCCCTCTTGAGCCGTTTGTTATGCAAATTCAATGAGATAAACCGAATTTACACGACCAAAAGCCACGATTGCAATGGCTGAGTGATTCAAGAATCAACCCAAGCAAGAACTGCGATAAATAAGCGGCCAAAACAAAGTCCACCTTTCAACAACAAACCAAGCTTTTGAATCAGGAAAACTCAACCAGCAAGACTTTCAGAAAATGCGAAATGCTCGAAAAACTTGCCCTTTCCACACTTTGCACCTGCTAAATTCACAACACGCTAGCGCTAAAACTGATTGAGGCAAACAAAGAGCCTTGCCTGTTTTACGGTTTGAGTTAACCACGAATTTGAGGGTGGAAGTGCTCATTTGCCGACAACACAAAACGAATGGCCGGAGAAATCCCACAAGATTGAACCCCTAATTTTACCTGAGTTGCATAACGCCCAATTAAGGGGTGAGCAACGCTACCACCC
>NZ_CAWNJO010000123.1:0-4461 GCF_963874835.1 Vibrio sp. V12_P9A6T4
AAATAACGGTGTATTACAATGCGATTTTTCGGAAACTATGGGAAGTTTGAGTCATTCATTTCACTGCTTATTGGAACTTGGTTAGTTTATTTCGATTATAAGTATATTGCAGTGGGATTTTCGGTAGGTAGTTTCCCCGAACAAATGCAGTTCATGGCAGTTTTCTTAAATTTAATGTGATTTATAATTGTTTGCCTCCCAGTTATAGTGAAGCTGTTTGAAAAAATAGAATCAAAAAAGATCGAAGCATTTATCGATTTACCGAAAAAAGATACTCCTTTTACTTTTAGTGTTGTTTCTGGCTTTCTTGGGGAGCAAGCATTAGCGTCATTTTTGGCTACAGTTCTGATTTTTACTGGTAAAATTGCCATAGCTGAATACGGTGTTTTAATTGGTGCTGTTTATATGGCTATTTTATTTACTGTTGCAATTACACTCGCCGTCGTTTCTTTAGCCAGATTTGTATCGTTTTTCTCAAAGTTTAGCCCACTAATTTATGGTTTTGCTGCGTTGGCTTCGACTAGCATCGTTTTCGCGTTTGTTAACGTAGGGTTGAATATGGCGGCATAATTACATAACAAACTGTTTAAGAGTGATTCGCAACGCGTGGCATTTTTACTATGCGTTGCGTTTAGTGTTTAAGGCGGTATGCTGCGGCCTCGGTATTGCGCTGCTCACACCTTAACAGGGCGTTAGGCAAGGTGAGTTTTTATCAGCTAAATCGAGTTTGAATTGAACGGTAAATTCCATGTTTTGTGGCTTAATTTAAGCAATAAATAATCATCACATATTTGTTGTTTCTTGATCGCGTTGGGTTGCTTTTCGTTGTGAGTTTAGCGGCAAAATAACCTTCAGCATCCAAACGTCCGCTGAGTATGCTACGCCCGTCACTTTTCTTCCAAATCGCTCAATTTGAGTTTTTTTGTTTCTTTTCTGATTGGGCATTTGGGTTTATAAATGAATCGGTTAGTTGTTTTAAAATTTACAAAAAGCCTTGTTCTTTGGTTGTGAGAGTGTCGGTGTCAATTGGTTGGCCTAACAAACGGCTCAAGAGGGATTGCCAACGCGTGGCGACTTTAGTGCAAAATTGAAGTTCAGTGTTTACGGTGTGTTTTTTAAGTTTGGCGGTGCGTTGTCAACCCCTTAGCCGGGCGTTATGCTTAATCTCATAAATTCAGTCGGTTGCAAATTTTCTTTGCTCCTTCAGCCATTCGTTCAAGCTTTTCGGCAATTCAATATTGTTCGTTGCTGCCTAAAGAAAAGGCAGTTTTGTTGGCGCTGTAAATCTGAATAATTGCCTCATTTCAGAATTGAATTTGCGCGTGGTCAGTGCTGTTTGCTCAAAGTCGCTTTGAGTAATTTGGCTCCTCGGGCTTATCAACGTAAAGCGTATCGGCAATTTGAAATTGTTTTTCGCTATCTAATGAAAAGGCAATGTTGCTGACGCTGTGAGTTTGTCGCAGTTGCCTCAGTTGAGTTTCACGCTAGCGTGTGGTGAGTTTGGCTGGTGCAAGTTTTCATCATAATTTGGTTTGAAGTAGGGCCAGTTTTTACTCAAATCATGAGTGGGTTCAGGTTAATCAATTTTCCAGCTTGGTTCGTTTTATAAAGTTGAGTTATTCTGGCGGCAAGTTAAACGTAAGGTGTTGAAGTTTAAGCATAACAAACGGTTCAAGAGGGACTGCCAACGCGTGGCGGTTTTTGTTCAAATCGTCTTTTGTGATTACGGCTGTTATTTTAAGTGTGGTGTTTTGCGTTGTCAGCCCCTTAACCGGGCGTTAAGCGTAAGAGGGAAATATGGAAAAAGTAGTATTAGTTAAAAGTTATTTTGTACCGGTTGGTAAAGAAGTCATTGTCAAAGTGCCTACCGGTGAGAAAAAAGCCGGCTTCTTCGGTGGTGAAAAGGATATTTATCGTAAAGAAAAGAAATGGGAGCAGACTGGTTACTCGGATTGTATCGTTGACTCAGAGCGATTAGCAGCAGATTTACAGAAAGTAATTGAAAGCCTAAATCATGACGGTTTTAGTGTAAAAATGATTACCCCAGTAATCTCCGGTGATTATGCGTACAAGTATCAGGCGCAAGGTATATCGAGTTCAAAGCGTGTATTGAGTGAAACTGAAAGCGTGAAAGGCGGCGCGAGTTACGGGTATGGTTACGGCTATTCGTATACAGACAGTTTGTTGGTGATCGCTGAGAAAAACGCTTAACAAACGGCTCAAGAGGGATTGCCAACGCTTGGCGACTTTAGTGCAAAATTGAAGTTCAGTGTTTACGGTGTGTTTTTTAAGTTCGGCGGTGCGTTGTCAACCCCTTAGCCGGGCGTTAGCAAATTTATTCGACATCTAACTCACATGGAGGAAAAGTAAGTGGAAACAGATAGAGATTCGATTATCGAATCGCATAGACTTGCAAGCCCGGGGCTTCGGTATTTAGGGCAAATCATTGATGGTGCAATAAGTGCCGCAATATTCATTTTCTTTCTTTGGCTCGGTACATTAATTGGTTTATCTCAGGACTCATCTGGCTTAATTGCCTTTTCTGCCGCTGCTTTTTACTTCCTACTTTCTGATGGTTTCGCAAAAGGTCAAAGCCTCGGTAAGAAGCTACTAGGTATCTCAGTTATAGATTCAGTTACAGGAAAAAGTTGTAGTTTCCCTCAGTCATTTTTCCGCAATGTTTTGACACCAATAATCGGCATGATTGACGCGATCTTTATTCTGGGTAAAAGAAGACAGAGATTAGGTGACAAACTGGCGAAAACAATCGTTGTAGTAAATTAGCTAACAAACGGCTCAAGAGGGATTGCCAACGCGTGGCGGCTTTAGTGCAAAATTGCAGTTCAGTGTTTACGGTGTGTTTTTTGAATCCGGCTATGCGTTGTCAACCCCTTAGCCGGGCGTTATGTGATCTTGTAAATTCAGCTACATAAAGGAGAATTTAGTGGCTAATTCAGTGATAATTCAGCAATTAGATAATCAATTGAAAGTAAATTCAGATGCTTATGATTTAAGTCGAATTGTTGGTGTTGAAGTGAAAGTTTTGACGTTCAAAGACTATCTTATGAGAATGTTTCTGTTGGGTGCAATTTCATCGAGTTTACTTTTTATCTTTATCCCATCAGAGCATCAGGAATATGGATTAGCGTATGCATCCTTTTTGCCATTGGTAGCATTTATATTCGGTGCATTTTTGGGTTTTGTTAGCAGTAATAAGTATGAATTTCGTTTAGAGTTTAATCACTTAGATGAAACTGGGGTTCAATGGTTTACAGCGGCGAAGAGTAGAAAATCTAGTGATTACGTTTTGTTCAAAGAGCAAGAAATGGAGTTAAAACGAAAAATCACATAACAAACGGCTCAAGAGGGATTGCCAACGCTTGGCGACTTTAGTGCAAAATTGAAGTGCAGTGTTTACAGTGTGTTTTTTGAGTTCGGCGGTGCGTTGTCAACCCCTTAGCCGGGCGTTATATGCTTTCAAGTTACAATCAATAAAAGGACTTAAAAATGATTCTAAATCACGTCTCAGTTGGCGTTTCTGATGTGCTAAAGGCAGTCGGTTTTTATGACTCTGTTCTTTCTACACTAGCTATTAAGCGTGCTCACTATATAGAAAATATCGCAGCGGCTTATGGTGAAAATTTTGAATTTTGGGTCGGAAGCCCTTGTGAAGGAAAAGCAACATCAAGTAATGGTGCTCATATTGCTTTCAATGCACCTTCAAAAGAAGCTGTTGACCAATTCTATGCTACAGCCATTGAATTGGGTGGCTTATGTGCGGGTAAGCCAGGTCTAAGGCCGGAGTATGGTGAAGCTTACTATGCTGCATTTGTTCGTGACTTAGACGGAAACAAAATCGAAGCAGTTTCAATGTAGCTTTGAGTACGCATATAACAATCAATTTAAGAGGGATTCCCAACGCTTGGCATTTTTGCTTCTACTTCAAATTAAGTGTTTATGGCACAATGCTTTAAGTTGGGTAGTAGCGTTGCTCACCCCTTAATTGGGCGTTAGGCAAAGTGAGTTTTTATCAGCTAAATCGAGTTGAAATTGAACGGTAAATTCCATGTTTTGTGGCTTAAGTTAAGCAATAAATAGTCATCACATATTTGTTGTTTCTTGATCGCGTTGGGTTGCTTTTCGTTGTGAATTTAGCGGCAAAATAACCTTCAGCATCCAAACGTCCGCCGAGCATGCTACGCTCGTCACTTTTCTTCCAAATCGCTCAATTTGAGTTTTTTGTTTCTTTGCTGCGTTGGAGTTTTGGTTTATAAATGAATCGGTTAGTGTTTTTCAAGTTTACAAAAAAGCTTTGTTCTTGGGTTTTGAAAGTGTCGTTGTCAATCGGTTGGCCTAACAAACGGCTCAAGAGGGATTGCCAACGCGTGGCGACTTTAGTGCAAAATTGAAGTTCAGTGTTTACAGTGTGTTTTTTGAGTTCGGCTATGCGTTGTCAACCCC
>NZ_CAWNJO010000124.1:0-4290 GCF_963874835.1 Vibrio sp. V12_P9A6T4
GCTGATAAAAACTCACTTTGCCTAACGCCCGGCTAAGGGGTTGACGACGCACCGCCGAACTCAAAAAACACACGGTAAACACTAAACTTCAATTTTGTACTAAAGTCGCCAAGCGTTGGCAATCCCTCTTGAGCCGTTTGTTAGGTATTTATTGCTGCTGAACGTAAATGAGCCGATTTGTATCAAAGCCACGCTCTTTCGACATTTGAACGAACTTCTCCAGAATGTCTGGTTCGACTCTAGGCGTTCTTGAAAGTAACCACAGATATTCTGTATTCGGCCCTGATACGAAGGCATAACTGTAGTTTTCACGCTCTAACTCAAACACCACGTAAGAGCCATAAAACGGACCAAAAAATGAAACCTTCAGATAACCGTCTGTTGGACTATTTACAAAGTAAGCTTTGCCTTCAGCCTCTTTCCACTCACCTTTCTCTTCGGAATAACCACGATTAAGAACCGAAACACCGCCATCATTTCGAACACGGTATTCCGCAGTAACCTGACTTAAACCTCTTTCAAAAGAGTGATCAAGTCGAGCAACCTCGTACCATTTACCTAAATAATTGTTCAGTTCAAAATCCGACACAGGCTTTACTGATTCGGGCATACCCAAGCAGCCGTTTAATAAAACAGTACAAATAATCAACAAGATTGATCTCATTATGCCTCCAAATACCTAACGCCCTGTTAAGGTGTGAGCAACGCAATGCCGACGCTCCCGCATACCACCTTAAACACTAAGCGCAACGCATACTAAAAATGCCACGCGTTGCGAATCACTCTTAAACAGTTTGTTAGAAAAATACTCACTCGTAAAAGTATATTTCTTCGCCTGTTTCATCAAACTCAGTTAGTGAGTAGAATTTGCCATCCATTGGATTTACCAGCGAAGAATGAGAGTATAATAAACCACAAATTTCAACATTATCCGATCGCTGGATTAATTCGTTAATTTCTTCTGAAATTACTAGCTTTTCTTTGGAATCAGAAATATGAAAAATAAGTAATTTAGTTGTTATTCCTTTGTTACCATAGGACTTATTTATGTCACGCCACGATAAAAACTTTTCAACAAGACTAATACTAAAATCTTCATAAATATCGTAGTGATGTGCGATAAATACGGTCTCTGAAGATTTTTCAAATTCAGCTAAACAAGTAAAATACATGAAGTCTCTAGGTTCATGCATTAGAGGACAAATATCTAACCGACCAGTTTTGGAGTATTTATGGTACTTTTCATTCAAAAACTTAAATAGAGACAATTCGACAATATCAGAATGTTGAGGCATACCCGCTATATCGATGAGTTGTCGTTTACTTTCTATGTTTAGAATCTGACGTTTAGGTACAACAACTTTCCAACCTTTGTCGGTATGCTCTACGCTAGTTCTTGAAATTTCTACCCAGTAACAACTATCACTTTCAATATCACACAAAATGAGAATCACAGGAAGTGAATGCAAGAGCCAATACTGGAGATGTTTGTTTTTCCCGTAAAACGTAAAACCAACTTCATTTTCATGCTTAAAGAATGAAGCGCCTGCCTTAATTTGGACAGCAAGTAGTCTACCTGTACCCTGTCGTTGCTCATTTACAACTTCTATATGACCATCAATGCCTAGGTCATTCTTTGGCTGCTCTCTAAAAATCCATGATAGCGAACGCTTCACTTGTAAAGAAACAAGATCTACTCCAACATCACCGATTTCTTCTGATTCAAAATAACTTGGCACTTTTCCTCCATAGTAAAATATTTTTCTAACGCCCGCTTAAGTGGTGAGCAACGCGGCCACGACACTCAATTATTACACCGTAAACACCTTAATCAATGCAAACAAAAACCGCCAAGCGTTGCGAATCCGTCTTGAAGCGTTTGTTAGTTGAATTCTTCCACTGACCTACATTTAGGGAAAGAGGAGCAACCCCAAAACTGTTTACCTTTATTTTCGCCACGCTTTGTTTCACGCACCACCATTTCAGAGCCACAACGTGAACATTGCTTTATGTTTTCTTTTGAAGCGACCAGCTCTTTAACATGTTGCCTATGCTTTAAATCTGTAACTATGCCTTTCTTTAGCTTAACTTCATTGATTGCTGCGATAATTTGAGCGTACTCAGTCTCTGAAAATACTGGCTGTATGAACTGCTTAATGTAATCCAAGCAACCTCGTGCGTAAGTAACATTGTTAGGCATCTCAGTTTTAAACATACTATCACCAATAAAAACGATGACCGAGTGCAGCTTAGATGAATCTATGCCCAACAATGATTCAAGGGTTTTAATATGTTTATAATTCTGATGAAGAGGGTTCTGAAATTTAGAAGTATGCCGATAGATTTTTTGAGTCCATTGTTTTTGACTTATTGAGCCAAAGATCCACCCTTTCATGTTTTTCGTTTCAACAACAAAAATACCGAACTTAGATACAACAACATGGTCGATTTGTGTTGTGCCATCTTCTGTGGGTAAGGTTACATCTTGTACTAACGTGTAGTCTGACTCAGGTAACTGTGACAGCAGTCTGTTTACCAAGAACTCCCCGAACATACCTTTAAACCATCGGCTCTTGAATATCGAAACGAAAAGTAACAGAGGTATGATGTACCAAACTTGAGCTAAAGCACCTGATAGTAATCCTAATATATCCACGAAACGTCCTTATTCAACTAACGCCCGGCTAAGGGGTTGACAACGCATTGCCGAACTTAAAAAACACACTGTAAACACTGAACTTCAATTTTGCACTAAAGTTGCCAAGCGTTGGCAATCCCTCTTGAGCCGTTTGTTATATTTTCATTCTCTACACTAACGTGACCGACTGTTTAGGGTTGCCGACAAACCATTAACAAACTGATATTTCTTGCTTTTCCAAAACTGTAGCAGCTTCCGCACGCTCAATGATTTTTAACAATACAGATTGAATCGCTTCGTCTTCGCGGGCATCTTTGTCACTTGTAAAGCGTTGTATTTGAGGCTCGGCATTCTCCTCAGGTAAAAAGGTGATAACGACTTCGGTCGCTAAATCCGTCGTTTTACCGAAATACTCTAATGATATTTGCGGATAACCTTTGAAACCTCTTTGTACTCGTTTCAATATGCGTTTTTTCGCTTTATCCACGTTCATCATGAATCCTTTTGATTGCTGAACTTAAAAAAATATAACGCCCGGCTAAGGGGTTGACAACGCACCGCTGAACTTAAAAAACACACTGTAAACACTAAACTTCAATTTTGCACTAAAGTCGCCACGCGTTGGCAATCCCTCTTGAGCCGTTTGTTATGCAAATTCAATAAGATAAACTGACTTTACTCGATCAAAAGCCACGATTGCAATGGTTAAGTGATTCAAGAACCAGCCCAAGCAAGAACTGTGATAAATAAGCCGCCAAAACAAAGCCCACCTTTCAACAACAAACCAAGTTTTTGAATTAGACAAACTTACCGAGCAAGACTTTCAGCAAATGCGAAATGATCGATTAACTTGCCCTTTCCACACTTTTCGCCCGCTGAATTGGCAGCAAGCCAACACTAAAAATGATTGAGGCAAACCAAGACTTTTGTCTGTTTTACGGTTTGAGTTAACCAAGAATCTGAGGGTAAAAATGCCCATTTGCCGACAACATAAAGCGAATAACCAGAGAAATCACAAAAGATTGAACCCCTAGTTGCATAACGCCCAATTAAGGGGTGAACAACGCCTCCACCTAACCTAAAGCATTGTGCCATAAACACAAAACTTGAAGTAGAACCCAAAATGCCAAGCGTTGAGAATCCCTCTTAAATTGTTTGTTATGCCTGTACTACTTTTTGTGTGAAGTGCTCAAAAGCCGTAACTTTAGAATAACCCTCAGATACATATAGATTTTTTGCTGATTCGTTATCAATTGAAGTCGCAAGCTTCACAGTTAAAGCATTGGTTTCTTTAGCATAAACTTTGACTTTCTGTAGCAATGCTTTACCAACCCCCTTATGTCTTGCTGATTCAATTACATACAAATCATTCAAATACCACATACGCTTCATCGCGACTGAAGAGTACGATGGATAAAGCTGAACAAAACCCAACGGGTGATCATGATGATCAAGTGCTAAGAAAATGACTGAATCTGAATGGTTGAACCTTTCCTCAATGAAACGCGAAGCTTGCGCTAAATCTGACTCTTGCCCATAAAATTGACGATATAAATCAAATAATTGAGCAACAGTTTCAAGGTGGATTTTATCTGCTTCTACTATTTTCAAATTGACTCTCCTTGTCGATATTTGAGGAAAAGGCATAACGC
>NZ_CAWNJO010000125.1:0-4182 GCF_963874835.1 Vibrio sp. V12_P9A6T4
CTGGCAACGCATAACACAAAACTCAAACACAACAACCGTAACCACCGCGGCTCAATGGGACTGGAAACGCTACGCGTTGACAGTCCCTCTTGAGGCGTTTGTTAGGTTTGTGCGCCGAAGCTCATATAGTAGTAACCACCCAATTCATCGTCCACTTGCGACACGATTTCAAAACCTTGTGACGAATAAAAGTTAAGTGCTTTCTGATTTTGAACCATGCACTTAAGACTTAAGTTGCCATATTTCGCTTTTGCGCCGTTAAGTAGTATCGTTCCAATACCTTGCCCCTGATATTCAGTTGCAACATAGAGATGGTGGACAAAATTGTCAGGCTCCCAAATGGATATGAAGCCGGCAATATTACCTAAAACCTCAGACAACCAAATTCGTTCACCTTGAGTATCGCGATCGAAGTCTTCTAGCCGAAAACTATCCGTCTTGAGCCATGGGAAACTATCTCGTCTAGAGTCCAAGTAGAGCTTTCTCAACGATTCGAGATTACAGGCACTAAACTCTTCATGAACAACCTTAAACCTAACGCCGCATTAAGCGGCTAAAAATAGTGGGCTAAAATACAAGCGCAGCGCAGTAGCCCACTGTTTTTAGTCCGACTTAAATGCCTTGTTAGTTGACTTTTAGGATTAAAGACTGCCCTAACCAACTTGCTGATATTACTTTGTTTTATGCCGACTAGAAGCGAAAACTAGCCACTTTGTTTAAAAATTTGAACCAACGCCGGCAACGATTGGAAACCAGAAACAGAAATAACGCCATTATAAACAAGCAAGAACTAATGGAGCGCAGCTACTGATGAAACCAACGTGCGCAGACGACTATTAGTGACAGCATTATTTGGCGTTATGCTCAGACTTAGAAAAGCCACAGCGCAACAATTTACGAGCGCTAAAACAAACCAATTCAAACTCGATATTCAATTTCAGAAACTAAATTACTGCACATCGGTTAAGGCAACTAACGCCCGGCTAAGGGGTTGACAACGCACCGCCGAACTCAAAAAACACACCGTAAACACTGAACTTCAATTTTGCACTAAAACCGCCAAGCGTTGCGAATCCATCTTAAATGCTTTGTTAGTTTACTTTTCACACCAATCGCACGATTTAATTAAATTGCACATTTGGCTCGATACCCTATAATATTACTGCACTTACAGACTTGGAGCTTAACCATGTACACATTAACAGCAAATGATGCCAAACGTAATTTCGGTGAACTGCTTCTAAACGCTCAACGTGAGCCAGTTAAAATTAGTAAAAACAATAAAGATGCCGTTGTTGTGATGTCGATTAGAGACTATGAAGAACTTGAAGTCATGAAAGCCGATTACATAAAACATTGTTTTGAGTCCGCAAAAGCAGACTTAGCCCAAGGCAATATAGTTGACGGTGAAAACTTCCTAAACGCGTTGTAAGTAAAGTATGCACAAGAGTAAATATAAACTAAGTAAATTAGCACAGGCTCATTTACATAAAATCAAAAATTATACCGTTACAAACTTTTCCGAGATGCAGTGGAACGCATACAAAGACACTCTTCTTACTGGGTTTCAGATGCTCGCTGACAACCCCGCTGTAGGCAGAAGCTGCAACGATTTATATCAAAATGGTTTTTACTTCCCTATAGGCAAGCATACGGCTTACTTTACCAAGGAAGACAGTTTTATTTTGGTCGTTGCAGTCCTTGGACAATCGCAATTGCCACAAAACCATCTGCGATAATTATCACACCCTAGCGTATTGAGTTAGGGTGCAATTTTGATTGGTAAACTAACGCCCGCCTAAGGGGCTGGCAACGCATAACAACCAAACTTAAACACAACAACCGTAACCGGACTGGAAACGCCACGCGTTGACAGTCCCTCTTGAGGCGTTTGTTAGTTTCGTAGCCCATTGTTTAGCAATGATCTTTCAAAAAATTTTCTTGAAAGTCATTTTACGCAAAAGCATCAAACAAACACACGTCCAGCGCCAAAAGCTGTGACGTTGGCTGCCAAAACTTAAAACGATCAAGGTTAAGTTGACCACGGTTAAGAGTCCGCGACAAAGAAAGCATAATTTCAGCGGTGATGAAGCCCTTTGTGAAACTAAACTGACCGTGTTGAACATCCGACAACATTGAAGCTTCTAGGCTTGTTGGCTTTCAGCGACTTTGAAATAGCTGAACTTTCAACACTTTCTACTACATCAGCATCAGGCAAAACTCAAAAGCCAAATAGTGTGACTTGAACACTTAAGGCTGACTTTTCAGGGCATTGAATCTGAGCTTTTGATGATTTTTTCTAGATAGAAACTAACGCCCGCTTAAGGGGCAGACAACGCTACTACCAAGTTTCCGCATAACACCGTAACCACACAAACCAACGCATAGTAAAAATGCCACGCGTTGGCTGTCCCTCTTGAAGCGTTTGTTATGTGCCATTATACTGACGTTTAACTATGTAATACATTGTACAACCAAAGGTGCTCTTATGAGAACAGAAATGCTAAGTACTCGCATAGACCATGATACCAAAGTTGCTTTTACTAGCATCTGTGACGAAATGGGTCTTAGTACATCACAAGCTATTAAAATTTTTGCAAAAGCCGTGATTAATCATGGTGGTATTCCATTTGACTTACGTGTACCTCAACCAAATGAAAAAACGATTTCTGCAATGAATGAACTCGTTCAAGGTCATGGACATAAAGCCGAATCTGTTGGCGCTATGCTTACTGAGCTAACTGAAGGCAAAGTTAAGAATGTATAGTTTAGAATACTCAACACAATTCAAAAAAGACTTTAAAAAAATCACCAAAATGCCGATTTCGGACATCATTGAAGTCGGCAACGTCATATCAAAGCTGCAAAGAGGCGAAAAACTCGATCCTAAAAATGTTGATCATCCTTTAACTAGCGGATGGGTTGGATTCCGAGACTGTCACGTTAAACCAGATCTAGTGCTCATTTATCGCATTTTTGATGGTCAACTCCAATTAGCTAGAATTGGCTCTCATAGTGATTTGTTCTGATGAACCTCAGTGACACATAACGCCCGCTTAAGGGGCAGACAACGCTACTACCAACTTACCGCATAACACCGTAATCACCAAAACCAACGCATAGTAAAAATACCACGCGTTGGCTGTCCCTCTTGAAGCGTTTGTTATGCATGTGCCACAACGCGAGCCATATGGTAAACGTCAACGTAGCTACCATTTCTGAACGCATAAGCTTTCGACTCACCTTCAATTTCAAAACCGAACTTCTTATACAAATTGATCGCTCGTTCGTTGTCCACATAGACCGTCAATTCGATTCGTTTCAAATTCAGCCAGTTATCCGCTAAATCGATAACCGTTTTCAGTAAAGCACTACCAACACCTAAACCTTGAGCATCGTCTTTAACGCCCATACCGAATGTACCTACGTGACGTCGTCTCGGATTAGTACATAGCTCAAAGCCCAAATTACCTACTATTTCACCGTCCACTAGTGCCACATATGCATAAACATGATCTGGAATAGTCTGAAAACGTTTTTCCCACATATCGGAGGATGGAAGCGGAAGTTGTAATGTGCCAGTGTACGCATTTGGGCACTCATAAACTCCTTTTATCGCTTTAGCATCTGATGGCTCTGCTCGCCTGACTTCAACAACCATAGTTCCTCTTTTCCTAAAAAATGCATAACGCCCGGCTAAGGGGTTGACAACGCATAGCCGAACTCAAAAAACACACTGTAAACACTGAACTTCAATTTTGCACTAAAGCCGCCACGCGTTGGCAATCCCTCTTGAGCCGTTTGTTAGGCCAACCAGTTGACACCGAGACTTTCAAAACCAAAGAACGAGCTTTTTTTATAAATTTGAAACAAACTAACCGATTCATTTATAAACCAAAATGCCAAATCAGAAAAGAAACAAAAAAACTCAAATTAAGCGATTTGGAAGAAAAGTGACGAGCGTAGCATTCTCGGCGGACGTATGGATGCTGAAGGTTATTTTGCCGCTAAAATCACAACGAAAAGCAACTCAACGCGATCAAGAAACAACAAATATGTGATGATTATTTATTGCTTAACTTAAGCCAGAAAACATGGAATTTACCGCTCAATTCCAACTCGATTTAGCTGATAAAAACTCACTTTGCCTAACGCCCGGTTAAGGGGCTGACAACGCAAACC
>NZ_CAWNJO010000126.1:0-97893 GCF_963874835.1 Vibrio sp. V12_P9A6T4
CCATTATTTAGATGAGCAATCATCTTGTAGGGCTATCGCCAAGCGGTAAGGCAGCGGCTTTTGATGCCGCCATCCCCTGGTTCGAATCCAGGTAGCCCTGCCATTATTTGTACAGTTAGCGATAAGATGACCGTAAAAAGATAAGCTGAATCAATAACACTCGGTTTATTTAAAGAATACGCTGCGGAAATGGCGAAATTGGTAGACGCACCAGATTTAGGTTCTGGCGCCGCAAGGTGTGAGAGTTCAAGTCTCTCTTTCCGCACCATGATTTAAAATGGCTACGTAGCTCAGTTGGTTAGAGCACATCACTCATAATGATGGGGTCACAGGTTCGAATCCCGTCGTAGCCACCATTTACAACGATAGTTTGAATAACCAATGTTCAATCTATCTACAGTACAAGTTGCGGAAGTGGCGAAATTGGTAGACGCACCAGATTTAGGTTCTGGCGCCGTAAGGTGTGAGAGTTCAAGTCTCTCCTTCCGCACCATCAATTCAAACCCAGCTTAGGCTGGGTTTTGTTTTATTAGCCTCATAACAATATATCCTTTCCTCCCGTTTAACCGTTGATTCATTTTTCAGATCCATTCTTTGATCACGTGAAATGAGGTATAAAAAAATCCAGCCGAAGCTGGATTTTTAATTTAAAAATTAACGACTTAACCAAGCAAACCAAGAGCAGCATTAGGCGCTTGTTTAGCTTGTGCCAACACTGAGCTTGATGCTTGAGAAAGGATCTGCGATTTAGTCAAGGCAGTGGTTTCTTTCGCAAAATCAGTGTCTTTGATTCGGCTCTTAGAAGCATTTACGTTTTCGTTGATGTTATCTAAGTTGTTAATCGCATGGTTGAAACGGTTTTGGAATGCACCCAGTTGAGCACGATGGCTGTCTACAAATTGCAGTGCCGCATCAACAATGGCAACTGATTCTTGCGCGCCACCCACAGAGGTGACATCAATGGTATCGACTGTCACATCTTTTGCCGCTTGGAAACTCAGTTCACCCGCTAAGCTGCCACCAAAGGTTGCTACGCCATCAATACGGTTGCTATCAGTAAAGATTTGCAGTTTGCCTTCATCGTCAACAGAAGCTTTTAACATGTCGGTTTGACCATTGATGTAAGTGGCCAACTCTTCGATGTCATCGCCATCTTTTGCACTTAGGTTGATGGTTTGCTCGCCAGTACGTTTGTCAGTCAACGTAATGGTAAGGTCATTAGCACCCGCTTTAACGGTCCAATCTTTATCTTGTCCATTTGCCGCTTGGTAACTCTTACCGCCCATCATTGCGTTGTCGCTGCGCATATTATTTAGGCTTAGCATGACCGCTTCACCGTTATCCGCACCGATTTGGAATGATTTCGTCTCAAAAGTACCATTGAGCAACTTATTACCACCAAACGATGTAGTTTCAGCAATACGGTTGAGTTCGTCATTCAGCGCGGTGATCTCTTCTTGAATCGCTACGCGGTCGGCTTTCGAGTTCGAACCATTTGACGATTGTAGAGATAAGTCACGCATACGTTGCAAAATGTTGGTAGTTTCGTTCATTGCACCTTCAGCTGTCTGCGCAATTGAAATGCCATCATTTGCGTTGCGCACGGCAACATCTAAGCCTCTGCTTTGAACGTTCAAACGGTTAGAGATTTGCAAACCTGCTGCGTCATCTTTTGCGTTATTAATTTTGAAGCCTGATGATAAACGTTCCATTGATAACTGTTGCGCATTGCTAGCACTGTTTAGGTAGCGTTGTGCTGTCATAGCTGAAACGTTAGTGTTTACATTAACCGCCATAGTGGTTCTCCTATTGATTTTCCGACTTAGCGTCATAGACAAACGGTTTCCGACGTCTCGGAAAACCAAGTAGTTCTCTCAAAGTACTATTATTAGCGACTGCGGTTAGGAATCCTTTAACGGGAAAACGACGATTTCGTAAAAAATAACCAATATCGATTAAAAGTGGGATAAACGCTGCAAAACTGGCTGAAATACAAAAATAGCATTAAAGATTTGACGTGATTGGTCGGCTTCACGGGCGATTGAGGAGCATTGATGAGAGCAAGAAGTTATAGATAAAGAAAAGCCCCTTTTCCTTTGAGAGAACCGGGGCTAGTTGGTAGCCAGAGCCAATGTGGAGATCAGAGAAATGAACACATTACCGACTGACCGGGGCGCATGATTATCTATGACTATAAAGCAGGGTACATCTTGAGAGAGCTTTATATTCGGCCATAATCATACTTTGCCAAGGATTCCTTCACCTAACCCACGTCTGAGCTGTTGGATGAAGGGTCCTAACATTACTGCAATAGTGACATTGCAGAATTTGGCAACTGTTTTGCTTGAGCGAGAATCGAGGTACCCGCTTGTTGCAGAATCTGTGCTTTCGTCATTTGCGTGGTTTCTTTCGCAAAATCTGTATCTTTAATTCGACTGTTGGATGCTTCAACATTCTCTTGGATATTAGCCAAGTTGTTGATGCTATGGCTTAAACGGTTTTGCTTCGCACCAAGCTCTGCCCGTTGTGAATCCACATATCTCAACGCAGCATCCAGAACGCCCACTGCATTTTGAGAACCACCAACTGAGGTGATATCAATATCTTGAACCGTCGTCTTAACGCCCGGCCCACCGTTTAGGCCAAGTTCGGTTGCCAAACCACCAGAGATGGCAAGGTCACCTTGTAAATTCGGTTCTGCGGCAAAAATTTGCAGTTTACCGTCTTGATCAACCGATGCTTTAAGCTTGTCGGTTTGACCATTAATGTAAGTCGCTAACTCTTCAATATCATCGCCATCTTTGGCTAACACATCGAGAGTGACAAGCTCACCAGCTTGGGTAGTGAATTCAAATTTCAAATCACGCGCACCCGCTGGCACTCCCCAATCCTTGTCCTTTCCTTGCTCTGCAAGGAACGATTGGCCACCCATACGGAAGTCATCAGCACGTATGCTGGTAAGCCCCATAATGATCGCCTCACCTGAGCTCGCACCAATCTGGAACGATGCTTCACCGAACGAACCGTTGAGCAGTTTACGTCCACCGAATGAGGTTGTTTCTGCAATACGGTTTAACTCATCTTGCAATGCGGTCGACTCTTCATCCAAAGCTTGTCGCTCTGACGCCGAGTTGGTGCCGTTTGCTGATTGAAGAGCAAGATCACGCATACGTTGCAAGATACTGGTCGACTCATTCATTGCCCCTTCCGCGGTCTGAGCAATCGAAATACCGTCGTTGGCATTACGCATTGCCACATCTAGGCCACGAGACTGAGCGGTTAAGCGGTTTGAAATTTGTAAGCCTGCCGCATCATCTTTAGCGCTGTTGATTTTATTACCTGATGATAAACGTTCCATCGAGGTATTTAATTCACCCGTCGCTTTATTAAGGTAACGCTGAGCAGTCATTGCTGAGACGTTAGTATTTACTGTAATGGTCATAGTTTGCTCTCCTAGTGAGTTCGCAAGCTTTTTGCGAAGCGGCCAGCTTTACTCTCATTTGGAAGCACTGACCGTGAACTTGCTAAATCCGCTATTTGCCGATTTAAAAACTTGTTGTATCAACTCTGATATAGACAATTCAATTAGTATGCCAACTTTTAAAACATCTGATATTAAAATTAATATTCTTTGTTTTTTAATCACTTAGAAGAAATTCATTCATTCTATCTTTGTGAGTGAGCATCCAGTTTTTTCTCGTTAGCAACAGAGTTGCCACTTTCGTTTGCCGCTCTATTGCCTCTTTATCTCTCGATAATAGATGAGCAATTTCCAGGCCAATTTTTCAACACATTCCACTCTTCGCGCATATGGCTTAGCACATAAGGCATTGAAGATTAGATATAGTTGAAAAGGGTCAAATCTTTCGTTTTACCAAAAGCCAGTTGTGAAGCCTGCAACGCACGTGAATTCTCATTAAATTCAATCACCGCTTCTGCGTAATCGAGATCTTCAAAGTTACTTTTTGATTTCGCTAAACTGATTTTGAAATCTTCATGCTGTTCTTGTTGAATATCTAAAGTGCTCAAGCGTGCACCGACATCAGTACGCACTTTATTGAGATGAATAAAGGCGGCATGAAACTCTTCCGTAATTTGATGCAGTTTCGCTGTCGTCGACGCATCCGATACGGAGCCTTGCGAGAGCTCAATCGCGTCTTTATAGCTATCAAATAAGGTAAAGGTTGAACGCGGCTCTAGGCTTAACACATCACCTTTCGAGATTTGCCCTTTTACGTGCACCGTCAGATCTTGATATCGAATGCCTTTTTGTGGATCAAACTCATCGGCCTGTACCACGCTGCCATCTTTCTCTAATTGGTAACCATATTTGCCGTTAGCCATATCAACAAACGTCACGGTATAGCGTGATGTATCATTCGAGTCTAAATTGGTTGCACGCTCCAGCAGTAACTCTGAACCTTCGTTTAATTGATAGTTTGGTTCGTAGTTACCAAACGGGTTATCAATCTCCATAAACACTTTATTACCCGGATTATTGAACGGGATCTCTAAGCTGTTGGAGATACGCATTTTGCGCTGATAATCATCGCCGGAATAAGTCACGTTACTGGCATTATCTCTAAAAAATGGCTGATTCTTCGGCTTGGTGCCGGCAAACATGTAGTTACCAGACTCATCTTGCGTATTTGCTAGTTCAATTAAGTTGTTGAACATCTCTTGCAGCTCACGCGCTTTCGCTTCTCTATCTTCTGGAGAGAATGAGCCGTTAATCATTTCCATGACCGTACGCTTTGCCTCATCGGTCGAGCTTTCCGCATTGGCAATGATTACTTCTTGATGTTCTAAGCGGTTTCGAACCAGCACTATTGCATCAAGATATTGGCGTAATTGCTCTTCTTGCTGCCCTACTTTTTGGATGTAATGAGTGGCTAATGGACTATCGCTGGCCGAAAGCAACTTTTTACCTGACGCTAGCTGCGCTTGGTTATGATGGATCTTTGATTCTTGACGGCGCATATCGTTTTGCACCGATTGATAGTTATGGAAGCTCGATATTCTGGTTAACATTTATCGCCTCCTATCTCAGCTGCAAAATCGTGTTGAAAGTATCATTAGCCACCTGCATGATGCGTGAGGAAGCCATATAAGCTTGTTGGAACTTCATCATGTTCGCGGCTTCCTCATCAAGGTTGACTCCGGAAATGGACGCAATGCGCTCCTGCGCTGACTCTTTTTCAAGCCTGGCCACGTCACTTAAGCGTGACGCGGTGGCCAGCTGCAAACCAAAATCAGTATTGAGATCGTGATAAACCCCGAGCACGGTCGTTTCACCGCCATTGAGTTTTTTCTCCGTTTGAATTTGCTGCATCTTACGTAAATTGCCGTTATCACCTTCTGAGGGGACAAGGTTTGCCGTAAATTTATCATTGGGTAGCGCGCCAGCCGTCAATTCAAACGTTGTACCAAGCACAGTAATCGAATTCGATGGTGGGTAGGCCTGTGGTTCTAGCAGCACGTTGCCTTTGGTATCCGTGACCGCAAATTGATCGCCCGTTGGTGAGATCACCACTTCAAATTCACGCAACCCACCTGCCGATAAAATATTAAATTTTGCCTGCCCTTGGGCAAAAGTGGTGGAGGCTTCATAACTTTGTGCGGCAATGGCTGTCGGATCGTTGGTCGCCATTTTCATAATAGCGGCACCATTACGCGTTGGACGCAGCAATATGCGCTCCCCTGCTTGAGGGGCGTTGCGAATCTCAACTCGCATTCCATCTAAAAATAAACTGCTGCCAACGACCGGAACGTTAACCCGCTCGCCCGTTGGCTTTAATACGGTATAATTGCTGCCGTTGTACTGTAGGGAGTATTCACCACTTTTCAACGCTGAAGTATCTTCGATATAGACCGCCATATCGGCTTTTGAATTGCCAGCGATGATCGCTCGCGAGCGGGCATTGACTTCAGAGTTCACATCCGTAAACAACGCTCTTCCTACATTGCCACGTAAGTCCAAGCCTTGTAATTGCAATTTGTTAACTTCATAAGAGAAAGATGTTGCCATGCGGCCAAGTTCATCCATTAAGTAAGGAATGTGCTTATCTCGCATCGTAAACAGCGCACTTAACTTACCGCCAATATCCTCAGTGGTAATGGTCTTGATCCCTTTGCCTTCAATCATGGCCAAGCGGCGCTGACTCACATCAGGATAACCATCAACCATCTTCATTTGGCTGGCTTCTGTACCTGAGACGAGCGTGTGCCCGCTCCCGATATGGATGTTAAACCCTTCAGCATTTTTACGTGGCGTCACGGTGACCTTGGTGTATTCAGACAACTCAGCCACCAATTTTTCATGCTGGTCCATTAAGTCATTGTGAGGACCAGGAGTACGCATCATTAAGCGTTGTAAATCTCGCAGCTCAAGCGCCAATTGGTTAATACGCTCAACGGCAACATCTAGCCCTTTGTTGGTCGCATCAGATTGGCGGCGAATGTTCTCGTGAAAATCATTCATGTTTTGAGTGATCAGATCCGCTTTCTCAAGTACAACTTTACGCGCACCTACATCATTCGGGCTGTCGGCGAGGGTTTTAATCGCATCAAACCATTCGTTTAAGTTTTCAGGGATTTTTTTCGAGGCCACTGACGACAATAACTTTGAAAGCATGTCTAAATTTTCTTCGTCGTCACGCTTAAAGGAAAAGCTGGTGGTAGATAGGTTTAATTCATTAACGGCAAATTGATCCCATGAGCGGCGAACTTTTTCCACATGTACGCCCATACCGTAGGTTTCACCACCATATTGGCGAGGCGTATTGGTCCCTTGGATCACAGACTGACGGCTGTAACCTTCTGTATTAACATTAGAAATGTTATGACCTGTGGTGCTGAGTTGTCTCTGAGCGGTAAGTACACTTTGGGTACCTAGATTCAGAAGATCCGACGCCATACTGCCCCCGAAAACCTAATCAAATCAGTGGTTACTGAATATCTAAGTTAGTAATTGCAATATGTATGCCAAAGGAGTTTCAAAGAAGAGATTAGACAAAATAAAGGAAAGATAAAAGCCAGCAAGGCTGGCTTTAGAGGGGTTATTCCATTGCTTCAATTTGAGATTTTACTCTCAGCACTTTTTCAGCATAGTACGGGTCCGTCGCGTAACCAGCAGCGTGCAGGCCACGAATGAAAGACTCATCGCTGCCATTATGGTTCAGCGCCACGGTGTAGCGCGGATTGTCATTGAGAAAACGAACATAGTCATTAAAACTGTCTTGATAATTTCCATAAGAACGGAACGCCGCTTTTTCCATCACGGGTGTATTATCATGATATTCAAGAGTTTGCGTCGCCACTTTCTCACCTAACCAACTTTTATCCGCTTTGATGTTGAATAAGTTATTACTGCTACCACGAGCATTTTGAACAACTTTTTGTCCCCATCCGGTTTCTAATGCCGCTTGAGCAAGTAGCAGTGAAGAGTCAACACCTAATGCCCGCGCTGCTTTTTCAGCATAAGGTTTCATTGAAGCCACAAACGCTTGCGGCGAATCAAATCGACTCGATTCGGCCTTGCTAGGTTCGATCGTCTCTTGCGTTGAGAGGCGGCGGTTGTTACTGCGTTCTATACGGCGCATGGCTTCTTGGAAACCATCTTGCGTCGGGTTGGTTATTGCTGGATCGTTTTTCGAGGTGCCGTTAGCCTGACTGAGCTGCGCCACAATCATATCGGCAAGCCCTAAAGAACCGGAGGCACTGAGCTCGCTCGACATTTGTTCATCAAGCATTTGCCGATAGAAATCTTCGTTTTGGCTGTTGAACATCTCAGATTTAAAATCAGCATTGGCGTCGCGCATCGATTTGAACAACATTGAGGTAAAAATCGCTTCAAACTGTTTGGCTGCGGCCTTGAGCGCCGCTGACTCGCCTTCTTTATCACCGGTTTTTGCTTGCTGACGTAGCTTATCTAAGCTAGCAATATCATGAATAAAGCCAATATCATTGGGATTATTAACCATCTTCCTCTCCTAGATAATGATCAGTTGGCCTTCAATCGCGCCAGCTTGTTTCAATGCTTGCAAAATCGCCATCAAATCTGAAGGGGCTGCTCCCACTTCGTTGACCGCGCGCACTAAATCATCCAAGGTCAAACCCGGTTCAAATTTAAACATTTTACCTTGTGCTTCAGACACTTCTATTTGGCTATTAGGCACCACAGCTGTCTGACCACCCGCTAACGCATTGGGCTGACTGACATTCAAATTCTCTTTAATGGCAACAGTCATACCACCGTGCGTCACCGCAGCAGGTTTTAAGCGCACATGCTGGCCGACAACAATGGTGCCAGTTCGTGAATTGACAATAATTTTGGCTGAGCCATCAGCAGGATCAAACTCAACATTTTCGATTGCAGAAAGAAACGCGACGCGCTGCCCAACATCTCGCGGTGCACGGATACGTACTGACGTTGCATCAACCGCGGTCGCCATCTCTGGGCCTAGGAAGTTATTCACTGCATCTGCCATACGTTGCGCCGTGGTGAAGTCAGATTCAAGCAAATTGAAGGTAATAAAATCGCCACGGCTAAAAGGTGTTGGTACTTCGCGTTCCACCATAGCACCGCCTGAAATCAGACCAACCGTTGGGTTATTGCCGACAATTTTAGAACCATCAGCACCGGTGGCACTAAAACCACTGACCACTAAATTACCTTGGGCCACGGCGTAAATTTGACCATCCAACCCCTTAAGGAAGGTTTGCATTAGAGTGCCGCCACGTAAACTTTTAGCAGAGCCAATCGAAGAAACGGTGACATCGACACTTTGACCTTGCTTGGAAAACGCCGGCAATTCGGCCGTGACAATCACGGCGGCAACGTTCTTTGTTTTCGGTTTAGTGCCCGGCGGCAATTGAATGCCGAAATTTTGCAACATGGCGTTAAAACTTTGGTCGGTGAACGGTGTCGATTCGCCCGTTCCCGGTAGCCCAGTAACTAGACCATAACCCACTAATTGGTTACTCCGCACGCCCGCAACTTGAGAGACATCTTTGATACGGGCCGCTTGTGCATGGGTTGCGATGAGCAACAGACTTAAAACAAGCAGGGTGAATTTTTTCATGGTCTAGTACCTTAATTTCTACGTTTCTTTACGCCAGAACTCCGGCGTTACAGAGAGACATTAAAGAATCGTGCCAAGAATCCAGGTTCTTGCATATCTTGATTGGTGCCTGTGCCTGAATATTGGATGCGTGCATTAGAAATACGAGTAGAAGCAATGGTGTTGTCAAAGTCGATATCATCGGGACGAATGGTACCGCTTAAGCGAATGTATTCATCGCCAGTGTTCAGTGTGAGCCATTTTTCACCACGGATGACTAAGTTGCCGTTGGCGAGTACTTCAATCACTTCAACCGTGATCGAACCAGAAATACTGTTACTTTGGTTGGCTGCAGAACTGCCATTGAACTTGTTGTCATTTTTCAACGCATAAGAGAAATTATAATCACCCACAGTGAGATCTTTACCGCCGACAGCGAGTGGATCCATAGACGCATCATTGGATTTGGATAGATCCGCATCAGCACTCTTGGCCGCTTTAGTACTTTCATCAAGATTGACGGTAATAATATCGCCAATGCCACGCGGTTTTGAATCATCATAAAGACTGTTCATTTGTGCCAAATTAAACAGTGAACCAGTTTCCGCGGCATAATGTTCCGGTTTCTGTTTTGGATGAATGGGAGCCCAAGCAGGATCACCGGCTACGGGATCGGAACGCTTACGCATTGAGTCCAGTAAACCAGAACCTTCTTCTGCAGACTTATCCCCTTCAACCGCGTCCACCACGGTTGTACCTTGAACCACTTCAGGAGTATCGACCGGTGGCGGCATTAACGAGCAACCAGACAAAGCAGTAACAAATACAAGACTCAATAGACGTTTCATCGCAGCATTCTCTTAGTTAATGATTAGAGTTGTTGGTTCACAAAACTCATCATCTTATCGACTGCTGAGATGACTTTTGAGTTCATTTCGTAAACGCGTTGCGCTTCAATCATGTTGACCAACTCTTCTGTGACGTTCACGTTAGAGGTTTCAAGCATGGATTGACGAACATCACCGAGGCCGTCAAGCCCTGGCACCCCTTCTTGTGGATCACCACTAGCACCGGTCGGTAGATACAAGTTTTGACCAATCGGCTCTAGACCGCCTGGGTTGATAAAATCAACCGTGGTAATTTGTCCAACCACTTGGTTATTTTGCTGGCCACGAAGCCTAACTGACACTTCACCATCATTACCGACAGTAATAGAGATTGCATCAGGTGGAATAACAATTTCCGGCTCTAAATTATATCCAGCACCGGACGTCACAATCGCCCCTTCGTCGTTGAGGGTAAATTGACCATTTCGGCTATAAGCGATATTGCCATCTGGCATCAGGATTTGGAAAAAGCCGTCACCTTCAATCATCATATCGAGGCTATTGGTCGTGGTTTGTACGTTGCCGTGGGTATGCACTTTTTGTGTTGCCACGACTTTAGAACCCGCACCAAGCATCAAACCGCTTGGCAGTTTGGTATTTTGCGAAGATTGACCGCCCGGTTGATTAATATTTTGATAAAACAGATCTTCAAATACCGCGCGACCCTTTTTAAAACCAATAGTCGAGGCGTTCGCTAGGTTGTTTGAGATAGTGGCAATATTGGTTTGTTGGGCATCAAGCCCGGTTTTACTTACCCATAATGCAGGTTGCATAGTAATCTCCTTTAACGCTTATCAGCTCATACGAAGTAATGAGTCGGACGATTTGTCCATCTCTTCTGCGGTGCTCATCATTTTGACTTGCATTTCAAATTGACGTTGTAGCTCAATCAAGCTAGTCATCTCACCCACCGCATTGACATTACTGCCTTCCAGCGCACCTTTTAATAGCTTTACGCTAGCATCTGCTTCGAATGCTGCATTAGGATCTTTAGCACGAAATAAACCATTCGTATCTTTGTATAGGGATTGATTATTGGGGCGAACCAGTTTAATTCGGCCTACCACTTCCATCGCATCGGCTGGAGCGCCTTGCGGACGAACGGAAATAGTACCGTCATTACCGATTTCTACTTTACTCAATGGAATAGGTAGAGTGATTGGCGCGCCCGTTCCATCTAGCACTAGATGGCCGCTACCATTTATGAGCATGCCATTTTGGTCAATGCTTAGGTTGCCACTACGGGTTAACCCCTCTTTGCCGGTTTTATCCATCATGGAAATCCAACCGTCACCTTGAATGGTGATATCGAGATCGCGCCCTGTGGTAATGACACTGCCTTGCGCAAAATTATGTCCCGGACGTTCTGTCATGCTAAACACGCGGCTCGGTAACCCTTCGCCATAAGCTTGCATTGAGCGAGCTTGCGCCAAATCAGCACGGAACCCCGTGGTACTGACGTTTGCTAAATTGTTCGCTCTTAATTGCATGGCTTGCATGTTTTGCTTTGCGCCACTCATGGCGAGAAACAGTGCGCGATCCATAATCTGCTCCAATAATCATCGTTCGATCATTAAAAGCAATTGACGTGCCAACTTATATTTAAACTAAAAATCAATAGGTTAAATGTAATTGAACAAAAAACAGGGAGGATATAACGAAGATTGCCGCGAACAGATGGCAACAATACCAAGCTAACATTGCCGCTAACTTGGTATTGCCATTGGATGACGTTAAAAGAATTAACGGATCTGCAGTATGTTTTGTTGTAGCTGGTTGTGAACTTCAAGCGCACGCGAGTTCGCTTGGAAGTTACGCTGAGCAGAGATAAGATCCACCAGCTCTTGAGTCATATCAATGTTGGATTGTTCAATAACACCATTGCTGATGGTACCAAATGAGCCTTTGTTTGATTCACCCCAAATTTTATCACCGGAGAATTGAGTCGAATCCCACTGCGTACCGCCTTTTTTATCTAAGCCTTGTTCATTGGCTACGCGGACAAGCCCCACACGTCCTAGAATGGTATTTTGACCATTTGAGTAAGTGGCTAGCACACTGCCATTTTCATCGAAATCGATCTTCGTCAAAAAGCCCGTGGTTGCGCCATCTTGTACAAATTTAGTCAACTCAAATGGAGCGGCAAATTGCGTAGCCGAATCGAGACTGAACGACAATGTTTGGTTAGCATCCGCACCGTTGAGTTCAACTGGGTTTGCCCCCAAACCTAAAGGCTCGGTTACAATTTGCTGACCATTATTCATGCTAGCTAGCGTACCATCATTATTAAACTTCATGGTATGCCCAATATGACCCGTCGGCGTAGTGGCATCACCACCAACTACATTGATCGGTTTCTCACCCGTTTTATCCGTCACGGTGTAATAGGTTTGCCATGTGTTAGCTTGCGTCTGATCTTTGAGGTAATAGGATGTCAACTTATAAGGCTGACCCATCGAATCGTAGATCGTAGATGAGGTGGTACGGTTGTACGTCTCAGGATCAGTAATATCAAACAAGGTTGGGTCTTTTAACTTACCATTAGCTGGCAAGTTCGCGCCAAGTTCAACATTGGCTGTCTGTTTAGGTTTACCAAACTGAGCAGGAATATTGATAGGTTTTGGCTCATACGAAAGAACATCACCAGTATCAGGGTTAACATCATAGCCAAGTAAAAACTCGTCATTTGACGTTACCATGTAATCATTTTTATCGAGGTGGAAAGCACCATTTCTGGTCAACTCATTTTGTTGAGGCGTCAGCTTATCTTTCGCAACCGCAAAGAACCCCGTTCCCGCAACGCGCAAGTCCATCGGGTTATTAGTATAAATACTGGAACCTTCGTGAAATTGTTGTGCCACTTTGTTCGCCTGAACACCTTGACCTGGAGTCGTTTTGGAGTTGGTAAACAATGAGGTTGAGTAAACATCACCAAACTCAGCACGCGACTCTTTAAAACCAAAGGTATTCGCGTTAGCAATGTTGTTACTGGTGGTGTTCAGATCTAACTGAGCTGCGGATAAACCGCTTAATGATATATACGACATTCCAAAATCTCCTATCTAGCTAGCATATCTACTCTATAAAGAGTTACGCTTTGCCAACTTCTAGTACTTCAGCAAGTTTAACTGGCGATGTAAATCCAGCCAGATTGAGCAGTACGTTACCATCACCTTTACCCAGCAGAACGCTATTGACGTTTGCGTAAGTCGATACCGCAAACTCCTTGCTTTCTCCATCGAGCAAACCCGAAGCTTTCACTTGGTATTTGCCGCCCGGCAATGGATTACCGTTTTGATCGTTACCGTCCCATTCAACGCGATTATCACCGGCTGATTTAGCCCCGACATCAAAGGTACGAACCAATTGTCCAGCTTCATTCTCTATTCGGACAAACAAGTTCTCTAAACTTTGAGGAAGTTTGACCATCGCAGCCATCCCAGCACCCTCTTTTTTGATCCCTGCCGCTCCCGGTACTAACACATCACGGCCAACCAGTGATGAAGCCTGTAGAGCTTGGTTGGATGTCATCGACGAGTTGAGACTCTCAAACTGAGTGTTCATTTTGCCGATACCATCAACTGTGGCAAATGACGCCATTTGGGCAATCATCTGGTCATTACTGACCGGTTTAAAAGGATCTTGCTGAGCCAGTTGTTTGGTGAGTAACGATAGGAAGTCTTCTTGTTTAAGATCTTGCTTCCCCGTTGTCTCTTCTGTTTTCTTTTGGTCTTGAAGACTTTTCAGCTGGTCAATATAAGACAAGCCGCTTTGACCAATGTTATTTATTCCGGCCATACGCTACCTCCTTATCCTATTGACCCATCTGCAGCGTGCGCAGCAGCATTTGTTTACTTGCATCAGCCACCTGCACGTTCGTTTGATAAGAACGAGAAGCCGAAATCATGTTAGCCATCTCTTCCATCACATTGACATTAGGCTTGTAAATATAGCCTTCATCGTTAGCAAGTGGGTGATCTGGGTTATATTCTGCGTTAAGCGGTTTATCGCTTTCAACAATACCTAATACTTTTACAGGTACATTATGATCACGGTTATAACGCGCTTTACTTAACTCTGCACCAAACACCGCGTGACGCGCTTTGTAAGTATCTTTCGCCGAACTACTCACACTATCCGCATTGGCTAAGTTACTTGAGGTCGTATTTAGACGAACAGATTCAGCACTCATTGCAGAACCAGTCACATTGAACACATTAAATAAGCTCATCTACTTATTCCCCTTTGATTGCTTTCGTTAAGTTCTTGAATTTACTTCCTAAGAAGTCCAGTGAAGCTTGGTGTCTGATCTGGTTTTGCATAAACAAGTTACGCTCTAAATCTACGTCCACCGTGTTGCCATCACCCGTATCAGGTTGAGTCGGAATTCGATAGAGACTCTCGCCAGTTACTTTCGTGGAGGCAGATATATGCCGACCATCCGTACGGCTAAGACCAATGCTTGCCCCTGAACTTGCCGCCTGCAATGCTTTTTGAAAGTCCATTCCTTTTGCTTTAAAGCCCGGTGTGTTCGCCTGTGCAATATTGGTGGAAATCACCTCAGCATTGCGCTCACGTACACCAACCGTGTGTTGGTGAATACCTAATGCGTTATCAAAAGAAATAGCCATGTTTGCCTCTACACTAAAAACTGACTGTTATTACTCATATTAAAAGCAATTAACGTACCAACTTAAAAAACGAACCGTGTTTACAACAATTTTATCTAAATAAGAATCCGTCGAAATGTAAGCAAAATATACGCCGCTTTATCCACTTGTCGCCCACAACTTCAGTAAATCTCACCAATCAAAACGAAATTAAGGGAAAGAAAAAGCCCAGCAAAAGCTGGGCAAGTAACTAAAAGTAAGCAAGTAACTCAATGTAAGAATGCGGCTATTTGAGTTTATAAATGATGCCAGGGTTACAACGAACCATTTCAAACTTATCGGTCAATCCTGTCAGTGACTCCGATGCGCCGAGCAATAAGTAGCCACCGGGGTTTAAGCTACTAGCCATTTGATTTAATACTTTCGACTTCATATCAGGTGAGAAATAAATCAAAACGTTACGACAGAAAATAATATCGAATTTACCCAATAAGGCATAGCTCTCCATTAAGTTCTGAGGACGGAAGTTAACTAAACGCTTAACGTTATCTTTGATTTTCATTCGGCCATCACCAGCATCCTCAAAAAAGATTTTACGACGCTCCGGTGATAACCCTCTGCCAAGTGCTAAATTGTCATAAATCCCCGCTTTACACATATCCAGCATGCTGGCAGAAATATCCGTCGCGGTGATGGCTACGCTCGGCAACATACCCGGCTTGCGCTGTTGAGTTTCCAGCACCGTCATCGCCATTGAGTAAGGCTCTTGACCTGAAGAGCTTGCCGCTGACCAAATTTTTATAGGGCGTTTATTTGCAGCGACCTCGGGTAATAGACGTTCCGCTAAAACGGTGAATGGGTAAGCATCACGGAACCACAGTGTTTCGTTGGTGGTCATGGCATCGACCGCTGCAACTCGTAGCTCACGGTTTCGCCCCGTAACCACATCACGTAACAAGTCAGAAAGAGAGGTTAACTTGAATTTAGCAACCAGTGGACTTAAGCGACTTCTCACTAAGTACTGTTTGCTATCTCCAAGTACAATCCCGCACTGAGATTCCAAAAAACGGCTGAAATCGCGATATTCTTGATCGCTTATAGTTATAGCAGTCATTAATTTCTCTTTAGTTAACTAGTGCAGCTTTCACCGCATTCCCAAGCTCATCAGGGTTGAATTTAGCAATGAATGAGTTTGCACCCACTCGCTCAACCATGGCTTGGTTAAAAACGCCGCTCAGTGAAGAGTGAAGAATAACGTATAGATCTTTCAAATCTGAATTTCTACGTATCTCTGCTGTTAATGTATAGCCGTCCATTTCAGGCATTTCAATATCAGAGATCACTAAAGATATTTGATTGTAAATTGGCCCTTCTGCTGCCATCTCGATCAATTTTTCATACGCCTCTTTACCATCTTTAACAGCAACGACTTCAAAACCTATCGATTCTACTGCTCTTTGAACCTGTTTACGCGCAACGGTTGAGTCATCGGCAATTAAAATTCGACGGATGATCTCTTTTTCTGTTTCTACTTGGGCGATCGATTCACCAATAGATGAATCCATTGTCTCATTAACCGGAGAAATCTCTGCCAAAATTTTCTCTACATCGAGAATTTCTACCAATTCGTTATCAATATTGGTGACTGCGGTTAAGTAGTTATCTTTGCCTGAGCCATCTGGTGGAGGAAGAATGGCTTCCCAGTGCATGTTGACAATTCGATCCACCGAGCTGACCAAGAAAGCTTGGATAGATCGGTTGAATTCAGCAATGACCACAAAACACTTATCAAGGTCCGCGGTGGGACGTCCGCCCACGGCCAAACTCAAATCAATGACAGAAACGGTTTGACCACGAATATGAGCAACACCTTTGACTAGGCGATGTAAATTGGGCATCAAAGTTAACTTAGGGCACTGGAGTACCTCTTTAACTTTAAATACGTTGATACCATAACGTTGCCGTCCCATTAGACGAAACGTTAAGAGTTCTAATCGGTTTTGACCAACGAGTTGCGTACGCTGATTCACAGAATCAAGAATACCCGTCATAAGCTCATCTCCATCTCAAACTTTTATGCAAAAAAGTGGTAGTCTACTACAGGCTATGAAGAAACCAGAGAAACAGAATGATGCATACAAAAATATGTTTACATCTACTTTCCATAACTAAGTGTAGAGCTTTCTATAGAAATTTTTATCTCTCTATCGGCTTTTTATTGTTTTTCTTTAATTTTTCTCTTCATTCTGCCACTTTGCCGCAAGTTGAAGCCATTCAACAAGCTGCGGAACAACATGTTTTAGAAACTATTGAGTGGCCTCCCAGCGGGGAGTTAAACGTAAAAGCGGCAAATGTTGATGACCGAATTTATGCCACCGACTGCCCCACACCGTTATCGACCTCTTCCTCATCCAGTAATGGTTCTGCAAGTAATATCACAGTTCTGGTTGAATGCATTGAAGATAACTGGAAAATTTATGTTCCTGTAAGACTGACCATTTCACTGCCACTTGTCACCGTTGCCGTACCCATTTCTCGTGGGCAGCAAATTACGCAGCAAGATGTCTTGATTACAATGGTAGACTTACACCGCTTTAGACGACAAGGTTTTTCCGATATAAATCGTATCGTCGGAGCTAAAGTGAAAAAAAACATGCGTATTGGCGATGTCGTTGAGCAAGATGATATATGCGTCGTATGTCGTAATGAAAACGTTATGATTCAAGCAGTCAAGCAGGGAATGATCATCACAACCAAAGGAACCGCTTTAAGTGATGGTATTTTTGGTGAGCAGATAAAAGTGAAAAATGATAAATCAAACCGTATAATAGATGCACAAGTAACCGGTATTGGCGAAGTCACGGTTCAATTTTAACGCTTTCATTACACTTCTAAATGTGTTTACGTTGTTAAGAAAGTGAAACAGAAAAAAAAGCTAAAGTAATCACAAGCACCGTCGATATTGACTGTACAGGTTTCCATTATTATTAATAAGGCTCACATATGGCAGGTATTGATAACATACGTTCGGGGCAAACATTAACGACGACAAATCGTAGTAATGCTCGTACTGAATCGAATGCATCTCCATCGACATCCGGCTCGGTCACTCGTTCACCTCAAAATCAAGATGCGGTATCACTTAGTACCCAAGGTAAGGCCATTGGTGAAATGCACAACCAAATGGTATCTCAGCCAAGTTTTGATAGTGCCAAAGTCGCTGCAATTAAAGATGCGATAGCCAATGGCTCATATAGAGTCGACCCAGAAAAGTTGGCTGATAATATGATTAAATTTGAAAAAGAGTTGGGTGGTTTTAACTAGCCCTACTTTTGACTAATTAAGGCAACATACAATGGCTGTATTAAAAGACTTAGTCGATTTCCAATTGAAAAATGCACTAGAACTCTCTTCGCTACTTGAACAAGAAAAGTTAGCCATTACGAGCCGTTCATCAAGTGAAATCGAAGCTATTGCCAAACAAAAGATGACCTTAGTTGGACAACTTCAACAAACTGACCTCCGAATTGCGAAACATCCCCATGTCGTGAGCCTGGCTGAAGATGTACTCCTGTCGCAAATCGTTGATCAGATTCGTTCCATTGTTCACGATTGCCAGCAAGCAAACCTTGTTAATGGTGAAGCGCTACAACGTGCACAACTCAGTTTTAATAAACTCAATAATTTGATGCAGCAAAGCCACGGAAAAATTGGCATGACGTATAACGCTGGTGGGCAAACCCACACTGTGTCCACTTTAGGGACCAATATTAAAGCGTAATCAACATGCAGCTGAGTTACTAAACTTTTAAGCTGAAACGAATTAAACAGAAAAGCGGCAAACTTTGCCGCTTTTTCGATCTGGAGAGAAGGAAGATTTAGAAGAGTGTTTGTTGACGTTTTTCTGGTACTTGCTGAACTTCGCCGTAGTCACGCAGTTTATCCATCTTACGGATATCGAGACGTAACTCAGTAACATAACTGTCACCCACCTTATAACTGCGGACCACTTCTGCTCCGCGGATAACACCATCAACCGCTCCCGACGTCAGCTCTGTGCCCAATCGCTGATCTTGTAGTTCAGCACGACCACTCACTCGCATTCCATAGACTTGCTCTGCCAGTTCGCGATAAGCATCGATTTTAGAGGCACGCATTGCACGGACTTGCTTTTCATCCACACTACGCCCAGTTTGCTCACTGATATTGGCATAACCTACCGCCGTCAACCATTCATCAGCACGCATGGTTTGCAATGGCTGGCAACCCACCATCATGATAGTCACTAGAAGTAATAGCCATTTTTTCATTGGTTTCTCCTATGGACGCAAGATAACAGTATACGGCTGCTTAATCGTAGGGTCAGAGCGAATTAACACACCATCTTGTGTACGGATACTGTTGAGCGTATCAAGATCACGACCAATACGATCGGCAGGCAAGAAGCCTTGTGCGGTAGCAACCACAACACGAGACTGCATTCCCACAACACGAGCATTGACTAATACACCGCCTTCTTGACGAAGCATTGTCCCTGTCAGTATGTATTGGATTTCTTGCTCTTGAGCGAGGTCTTTCCAGTCACGACTGAAAGCAAAATCACCTTGCTGCGTTACCTGAATCGAGCCTGTGGTTTTGAAATCAACCACTTTAAATCCTCGACGCTGAAACTGATGGATAAATCCTTCAGAAACCGAGTTACCCAACCAGTTAGTCGCGTCCATACTTTGCAGGTCCACAAACGATGTTACAGCAATAGGAGTGCGAGCAGAAACACTAGTATTGGACACCATCAAATCTTCTGTCATGCTTTCAACAAAGAAGTCCAACGTGTGACGTGGGCTCTCCATTAGCATAAACTGTGAACCATTGTATGGCTCTTTACCGTTATAAATCGGGGCGTAGGCACAAGCAGTTAACAAAACTGCTGGCACTATTGAAAGCCATTTTTTCATTCTCTTATCTCCAGATATACTGAGGCAATCTTGATTCCAAACTTCAGATTAAAAAACTTGGAACACTCTTTGCTTTTCAAAACTTGTTACACTTTCAAAACGCACTGCCTACATCAGCTAAGATTTTAAAAGCAAAATTTATACCCAACTGGTAAATAACAATGAAAAAAATTATTTCTGTTTTATTTTCAATATGTTGCACCATTACCTTTTCTCAGGCCGTTAATGCTGCTTGGTATGAAGTGACCGGATCGTCAGCCATTGTTTCCTCAGAGGAAGTCGCTCGCCTCAATGCATTGGAAGATGCCATCTATAAGGCGGTAAACTTTGCCGGGGCAGACATCGGTAGTATCAGTAACTTGCGACCACTGCTGGAATCAGACCGTAAAGAGTACCAGTTTACTAACCATGAAGTACGCTATGTGTTAGTTGAAGAGAATAAAACACGTCGGGGAGTGATGTATGTTAAAGCTCGAATTGATATTTATCCTTCGGCAACAGGTTGCCACGTTAGCCAATATAAGAAAACGTTTTTAGTGGGTAACATTGATCTTGCATCGCCACAACAGGCGGTTATGGGGCAAATTTACAGTGTGGGAGATGATTTTGCACAGGTACTCAACCGCCAACTCGATCAAGAATCTCGCAGTTTTGTGTCGGTTGGCACCACAGATTATGCAATTGAAAAACAGCACCCAGAACGCTTAACCATGATTGCAGAGGACACGGGGGCACAGTACATTTTGGGGGGAACCATCACCGATTTAACTGCCACGATAGAGCAAAAATTACTCGCCGATGATGTGATTAACCGTCAATTTGCTATGCAAATCCAAGTGTTTGATGGCAAAACAGGCCAAGAAGTCATGACTAGACATTATAGAGAAGTCGCTAAATGGCCCTTCGCCAAAACCAGTCAGATAGATACGCGCAGTGCTCGTTTTTGGGCTTCAACCTTTGGCAGCATGATGCTGCGCGTCAGCCGAAATATCATGCTCGATCTTGAATCGGAGCTTTCATGTAAAATAACTCTCCCCGAGGTTGTGGCTAAATATGGTAATACCATCACGATAGATTTAGGACGTGTGCATGGCGTTAAAACCGGTGACCAATTGCAGTTGTGGCATACAGGTTCATTCATTGATCAGAAAGGGCTACCACGAAATAAAGTGACTCAAAGTGATATTACCCTTACGGTTACTCGCGTCTATGAAAACGAAGCAGAGCTGAGTGTTGATCAAGAAAATCTCGCCTCTAGCATACAAATTGGCGATGTTATGCACAAACAGCTTTAATTTTCGTTTTAACTAGTTAACTTCACAAAATTATTGAGTAAACTAGCCACCTTGCTCCCGTAGCTCAGTAGGATAGAGCGGCCCCCTCCTAAGGGGCAGGCCACAGGTTCGACTCCTGTCGGGAGCGCCATTTTGATAAAGCCTCAACACCCAACCGGTATTGAGGCTTTTTTTTTCTGACGAAAAATTGACCTAATATTGATTTGAGCCACTACTATTCATATACAGTGATTACTGTAAGTTCTATGTCAAATAATCTAGAATTAGTATTAACAGATTTATCGATAGATAAGATCATGAAAAAGAGCAATCTAATCACGAATACTGGTCACCGCTTTATCTCTAAAGCAAAGACCGCCTATAAAATTCATATCCATACGCCGGATGATACGGTGCTGCACCGTTCTGTCGGCTATATCCGTATTGGTGAGAAAAAAGGGCTTAAAAAGGCGATAAAGCTGCGTAATGAATTAGGTTCAGAGATGTGGGGCAAACATTGGCGTCGTCTGCTCAAAGATCCCTATTTGATGACTCGCCTACCACACAGTTTAGAACCTAAAATTATATACAAACCCAGACCAACGCTCGATAACCCGGAAGCTCGGGATCCTTGTTATATCGCGGCTTGGAGACACTATGATGAAAAAGGTAACTGTATATTTCAAAGCGTCGTTTGTTCGATCAACAAGCATGGCAAGCTTGCCGCTTATACCAAGACGAAAAAGGCGCTATTAGAGGCTTATAAAGAAGACTTGGATATTCTTATCTACATGGGCCGATTGAATAGTATTGATTTGAAATAACGTGGCGTGATACCGGAGCGGTTAGAGGCTCAAATCCATTGTTTTACAAGAAGAAAGCCCGCGTTTTTCACGGGCTTTCTCTATTTTCTAATACTTAAGCGTTATTATTTCACTTCATAATCAAAGCTTGGAATAACGATATCAACACGACGGTTTTGCTTTCGACCTTCGACTGTATCATTCGATGCGATTGGGCTATTTTCCCCTTCACCTTTTACGGTAAGACGGTTCGCATCCACACCTTTAGCAATCACAACATCAGCAACAACTTGTGCGCGTTTTTCTGATAGTTTCTGGTTGTAAGCCGCAGCGCCAGTTGAGTCAGTATGACCAATAATTTCAGCATCGGCTTGTGGGTAAGCTTGCAAATATTTCACTAGTTTATCGAGCTGGTTAGTACTCTCTGCTGTTAGCTTAGTACTGTTATGGGCAAAGCTACTGCTGTCCAAACGTTGAAATGGCACATGCTTAACAACCGTTTCAGGTTCTTGGGGAATAACGACTGGCTCAACCACTGGCTGTACAACTTCTTCAACAAACACCTCTTGCACGATGACTGGCGCAGGTTCTGCTTTACTTCCACCAAATTTATACGAAACACCTAAGGTAGCCGAGTTACCTGCCGCTCGGACAAGATCGTTATTAATATCGGTGAGGCTTTGATATTCCAAGCGTAAAGTGACGTTATTATCGGTGTTGAACTCAATACCAGCGGCACCTAAATATGAGTAATCATCTTTATTGCCATAATCAACATAAGCACCGCCGACTTTAGCATATAAGGCAATGGCATCAGTCAAAGGAAGGCTGACTTTCGGTGCGAGTGTAATGGCCGTTACTTTTTCATCATTCAGCCCCGCACCACTAAATTTGCCCAAGTAATCGTAACCGGCCTCTAATGAAAGCCAATTAAACGCTTGGTAACCAAGGTAAGCACCGACGGTAGAAGATTCATCTTCACACACATCTCCAGCACGACAAGCGTCATCAAGCCAAGATTTACCAACTTTAGCACCTACGTATACTTCAGCCATTGCGGCAGAAGATGCAAAAACAAGCGCCATTGAAACTGCTGCTGCTAACTTTTTCATACTTTTTCCTTTCCTATTTATCGTTATCATAATGCGGTTGCGGTACCCAAAAAACGGTTTACTTTTCGCCTACACACATACCTACATAACTCGGAACCACTATACTGTATGTAAAGAAAGCTTAAATAGCGCATTAGTTTATTCTCTGTCATCGTTTTGTGAAATATTGTCAGTGCTCTACACCAAAGGATTTAACAAAGCCGATATAAAGAAAAACCGCAGCATAAGCTGCGGTTCAAAGCGTTGTTCGTATGATTGACTTATTGAGCGTTCGCTTCACGCTCAACAATAAAGGCCAATGCCATATTGATACGAGCAATGACACGCTCTTTGCCGATCAGTTGCATAACAGCATCAACCGATGGCGATTGACCACCGCCAGTGACAGCAACACGCAGCGGCATGCCTATTTTACCCATACCGATTTCAAGCTCTTCACACACTTGAGCGATGACAGCGTGCAGGTTTTCCGTTGTCCAGTCACTCAATGCTTCTAATTTGCTTAAAGCAAGTGCTAGCGGCTCTTTCGCCACACCGCGCAAGTGTTTTTTCGCCGCATCAGCATCAAACTCAGCAAAATCTTCAAAGAAGTAACGAGATTGAGCAGCAAGTTCAACCAAGGTATTACAGCGTTCACCAACCAGTTTAACGATCTCAGCTAATGCTGGGCCGTTGTCTTTATTGATGCCTTGTTGCTCAAAGTGCCATTCAAGGTGTTTTGCAACATATTCAGGCTCTGATGTTTTGATGTAGTGATTGTTCAGCCACAACAACTTATCAGTATTAAATGCAGATGCCGATTTGCTAATAGCATTTAAACTGAAGAACTGAATCATCTCTTCACGCGAGAAAATTTCTTGGTCGCCATGAGACCAACCTAGACGAACTAAATAGTTATTCAGTGCTTCAGGCAGATAACCTTCATCGCGATACTGCATCACAGAAACAGCGCCATGACGTTTAGATAGCTTCGCGCCGTCGTCACCTAAGATCATTGCGCAGTGCGCAAACACAGGTACAGGAGCACCTAACGCTTCGTAAATGTTGATTTGACGAGGTGTGTTGTTGATGTGATCTTCGCCACGAACAACATGAGTAATCCCCATATCCCAGTCATCCACCACCACACAGAAGTTATAGGTGGGTGAGCCATCAGTACGGCGAATGATCAGATCATCCATCTGGCTGTTGGAGATTTCGATACGGCCGCGGATCTGGTCGTCAAAAATTACGCTGCCTTCTTTAGGATTACGGAAACGGATAACACACGGATCCCCTTCTTTTGCGGCGTCGTTAACCGCTTTGATTTTTGGGTGATCAGCATCGTAGCGCGGCATCTCTTTGTTCGCTTCTTGCTCGGCACGAACTTCATCTAACAGCTCTTTAGAGGCGTAACATTTGTAGGCTTTATCTTCAGCAAGCAGCTTATCGACAACTTCGTTATAACGATCAAAATGTTTAGTTTGGAAATATGGGCCTTCATCCCAATTCAAACCTAGCCAAGTCATACCTTCAAGAATCGCGTCTACGGCTTCTTGCGTCGAGCGCTCTATGTCGGTGTCTTCAATACGCAAAACAAACTCACCACCTTGGCTTTTTGCATAAAGCCAAGAGTAAAGTGCAGTACGCGCACCACCAACGTGAAGATAGCCTGTCGGGCTAGGAGCAAAACGAGTTTTAACCGTCATTTGATTTCCTTAGGGATAAAAAGACAGCGGAGAACATGTCCACTGCAAGTACCAGGATAAAAAGTGGCGACATTTTACCACTGACGGCTAAATCTACAATCCTCGATTGCCTTTCGTTTTTCTGCGCTCAAGAATAACGCTTAAAATTCGCTTAACTTTCCTTTAGTGGAACTTGACCTTGCCCTAAAGGTAAGGTTTATGCTTCTAGCTATTGAGTTGCTTTATGAGGAATTTTTCAATGAAACGCTTTCAATTGCCTTTATCAGGGCTGAAATGCATGGGTTGCGCGAAGAAACTTGAGCAGCATTTCAAACAAGAATTTGAGGTACAAATCCACCAGCTGTCACCCACATTCATCGAGCTGAGCACTTCGGCCTCTTTAAGTGAACTCATCGCCGCTATCGAATCCTTAGGCTATCAAGCCTTGCTCAGCACGAACAGCGATCCTCTGCCCTCATCGCAACCCACAACCTTGGTTAGCGATACACAGCCACTCGCACAAGAGACAGAAGTCTCAACAACGGGTTTGGTTAGTACCCACTTACTGATCCAAGGAATGACTTGCGCAAGCTGTGTTTCTTCGGTGGAAAAAGCACTTCTAAGCGTTAACGGCGTACAAAAAGCGCAAATCAATTTAGCGGAACAAAGCGCCTTAGTGCTCTCGCAAGCAGATATCGCTGACCTTGAACGGCAATTGCTCAATGCCATTACTCATGCAGGCTACCGTGCAGAGCGAGTCGATGATCCAGCCCAACAGCAAGAAAAACAAAAACAGCAATCACTTGATTTACAAAAGCAACATAAAACCAATGCATTACTAGGTTTAATAATGGGTATTCCGTTAATGCTTTGGGGCCTTCTTGGTGGCAGCATGATGATTGTGACCACTCAGCAGCAAATATATTGGGGCGTTATCGGCATTGTGTGCTTAGCCCTATTAGCCACCGCTGGCCGCCACTTTTTTAGCCATGCTTGGCTTGCGTTAACCCATAAGCGCGCCACCATGGATAGCTTAGTCGCCCTAGGAACTGGAGCAGCTTGGGCCTATTCAATGTTGGTAGTGATTTACCCAACTTGGTTTCCCGTCGCCTCGCGTCATGTTTATTTTGAAGCCAGCGCGATGATTATCGGTTTGATTTCACTGGGCCACTACATTGAGGCGAAAGCCAAAGCGAAGACAACCCACTCCTTGCAAGCCTTAATTAACTTGCAACCACAACAAGCAACACGCATCACGGCGCAAGGCGATCAACAGATTGCAGTTGAATTAGTACAACTTGGTATGCAACTGCGCATAAAACCGGGAGAAAAAGTGCCGATAGACGGCAAAGTCCTCAGCGGTGAATCTTATGTTGATGAATCCATGCTCACTGGCGAGCCGATCCCCGTCCTAAAAGTGGCAGGCGATGCCATTGCGGCAGGTACCATCAATCATGATGGCAGCTTAGTCATCGAAGCCACCGGCGTAGGGGCGCAAACCATGCTCTCGCGCATCATCCAAATGGTGCGTCAGGCGCAAAGCAGTAAACCAGCCATCGCCAAACTGGCAGATCAGATATCCGCTATTTTTGTACCGACAGTGGTTATGATTGCCCTGTTTTCCGCTCTGATTTGGTACTTTGTAGGCCCTGAACCTAAGGCCAGTTATATGCTAGTGGTTGCAACAACAGTATTGATCATTGCCTGCCCTTGTGCCTTGGGTCTAGCTACTCCACTCTCGGTTACAGTAGGAGTTGGCAAAGCCGCTGAAATGGGTATTTTGATCAGAGATGCCAATGTATTGCAATCGGCAAGCAAAATCACCACTGTAGTATTTGATAAGACAGGTACGCTCACTCAAGGCAAGCCAACCGTTCAGAACTTAGTCACGTGGGGAATTGAAGATAGCAAATTGTTAACCCTTGTTTACGCTTTGGAACTGCGCTCTGAACATCCTCTTGGCAAGGCTATCTGCCATTATGCGCAACCGCTGGTATCAACCAGCGCCGCAGTCGAGCAATTTACCAGCCTAAGAGGCAAAGGACTAATGGCAAACATTGGAGGCGATTCCGTCGTCGTTGCCTCTTTATCGCACCTTGAATCGCTGGGCGTTCCTCTTACTCAAGCACAAACAACCATTGAACACTACGCAGAGCAAGCTTGGACGCCAGTCGCGGTTGCCATTAACGGTGAACTCAAAGGCCTCATCGCAATTGCTGATCCAATCAAACCTAACGCTGCACAAGCTATCAGCACACTGAACAAAATGAACATTCGTACCGTGATGCTAACCGGAGATAACCAAAGCGTGGCCACTGCAATAGCCAAACAGCTAGGCATACAGCAAGTGATTGCTCAAGTACTTCCGGATCAAAAAGCACAAAAAATCGTGCAGTTACAAGAGAAAGGCCAAATCGTCGCCATGGTCGGTGATGGTATTAATGATGCGCCAGCCCTTGCGCAAGCCGATATTGGTATCGCAATGGGCAGTGGCAGTGATGTCGCAATAGAGAGTGCGCAAATGACATTGCTCAACTCCTCACCGCTTGCCGTAGTCAATGCTATCGCTCTTTCTAAAGCGACAGTAAAAAACATGAAGCAGAACCTATTGGGCGCGTTTATTTATAACACCTTCGGCATTCCCATTGCCGCTGGTGTGCTTTATCCCGCTTTTGGCTTTTTACTCAGCCCTGTAGTTGCAGGAGCGGCAATGGCTTTGTCCTCAATCACAGTCGTGAGCAACGCTAACCGCTTGCGTCTATTTAAATCCCCTTTTCACTCTTAGAGGTTAGATAAAAATGAAAATGATCACAGCCGCTATGCTTAGCACCTTGTCTCTTATGAGCTACTCCGCATTCGCCACGGTGACCGAGGTGACCAATTACAAATCCCCTTATTGTGGCTGCTGTACTGAGTGGTCCACTCACATGCAACAAGCAGGATTTAAGGTTAACGAGCAATTGCAAGAAGATATGACGGCGATAAAACAACAATTGGGCATTACACCCAAGCTCGCCTCTTGCCATACAGCCGTTATCGACGGCTATGTTTTCGAAGGTCACATTCCAGCCACAGACATTCAAGCCTTTCTCGCTAATCCACCGAAAAATGCCAAAGGGTTAGCCGTGCCCGGCATGCCAATCGGTTCTCCAGGTATGGAATCTGGTGATAAGAAAGAAGCCTATTCGGTTTTTGCTTTTAACGAGCAAGGTCAGGTGTTTGAGTTTGCTCACCACGAAGGTAATTGATTTTATGTAATAAAGCCTCCGGCAGATGCGGAGGCTTTCATTTGGGTGCCTTGATATGACTACGAGTTATTTAACGCTAGTTACTCGGCTGACTCGCTCGCCTGAAGCAGAGATAGAACGGATCCAGACCTCACCGGACACCTTCGGTTGTTCGATGCTAGAGTAAGTAAGCCATTGTTGACCATCTAATGAGTATTGCAGCTCAACGCCTGGGAATGACGAATTCATCGACAATTTACCCGCTTCAATCTTAGCTCCGGGAATTGGCAGGCGATAATCAATGCCAGCTTTTTCCAGTTTCGCCAGCTCACGTTGCCCAACAATGTTAGCAAAACGAGTCCAATCTTGATTCAGTGCAGACTTATTGACTAAGTTCGTTTGCTGAGAGTATTCAACCCCTACTTTATAGTCGTTTTCCCACTCCGCTTTATGCCAAGCACGCTCGGCAGCCGCCAACACTCGAGGGAAAACCATATATTCATACTGCTCATCATTACGAACCGTTTCTGACCACAATTGAGCTGACAAGCCGTAGAATGGTTTCGACGTCACCTCTCCTTTACCGACAAAACCATTACCATCACGATCTAATGAAGTTTCAGCGTTTTGCGGCATATTTTCCGGTGCAAAACCAAACATTTTGCGCGTATCGGTCGCACGGGTGGCCCAGTAATAACCGCGCTCTTTAGGATCCGCTTCATAAGGCATATCCATGTAGACATAATCAGGGTTAGAAACAATTACGTCGTAACCTTGTTTTGCCCATTCATAAACAGAGCTTGTACCGCCCCAATAGAGGACATCCCAAAAGTTCACACGTGTATTGCGCGTGGCAAAAGCGGATTCTCCCTCGCTGTATTTCAAGCCATCTTGCCATGCTTGGAAATTCTCAATCCCTTTATCGGCGACAATTTCCGATACTTGCTCAGCAAAATAACTCGGTAAATGAGCAAAGTCACTTACTACTCCTTGGCTGACTAATGCTTGGCACTGTGGCGATTTCGCAAATGGTTTATCTTGTTGTGAAAGATCTAAGTTACCTTTCCAACTGACTTTTTCCGTCGCATTAATATCTTGGAAACCCGCGCCCAATTTGATGTTTTTCGCCTCATCGCCACCAAAATGCCAAGTCGATAAAGGCATGCCCGCCTCAATGTGCATCAAGGCCACTTCAGTGATCACCTTGTCCACAAAACGTTTAGACGAGTCTAAACAAGGGTTAATAAAACTCTGCTTATCATAAAACTGAACCGTCGTAACATTGGAGCTGTCTTGAGGATCCATCAAGCGATACTGGCTAGCCTGTTCGGTTTTCCCCTCTTGGCTCAAACGATCAAAACGAGCCTCCATTGAAACAACCGCAGAGCGAGCATGGGCTGGCATATCAATTTCAGGAATCACTTCAATATTGCGCGCTTTAGCGTGCTTGAGGATTTCAATGTAATCGGCTCGACTAAAATAACCTGAGCCAAAGTTATCAGAATTTGGACCGGAGCCAAGCTGTGGCAGCAAGCAGTTTTTCTCATCTAAATCAAAGCAGCGCTGCCCACCAATGTCGGTCAATTCAGGTAAGCCCGGAATTTCTAAACGCCAACCTTCATCATCGGTCAAATGAAGATGTAATTTATTCATCTTATAAGCCGCCATTTGATCTAACGTGGCCAAAATCGCTTGCTTAGAATGGAAATTACGTGCGACATCCACCATCACACCACGGTAATCAAAACGTGGAGCATCTTCGATGTGGATCACTGGCAGCGCTGTGGCATTCTGGCTATCCACTAAACCCAAAATAGATTGAACGGCGTAGAAAGCTCCCGCCTCATCAAATGCACGAATAGAGATAGCATTCGGTGCAATCTCCAACTCATAAGCACCCGATGTCGCCATCTGGTCAGAAAATTCGCTCGGTGTAATCGCAACACCAACCGCCAACTCTCCATCAAGCTTCAGCCCAATCGTTTTAGCACGCGCCTGCAATGCTGAAAACTGATCCGTCGCAAAGTCCTTCACATCAAGCTTAAGGCCGCGAGTAATATCAACAACACCTTGACCAAGCGTTGTTTTTAGAGGCGTTGGTAACAGAGCCGTTGATACATCTTGCAGTGATACATCGCTATTTCTCTCAAATCGGCTGATGGCCGTGGCAAACACATTATTATCGCTGGTGGTGCGTTTTATATTGTCGCCCTCAAGCCCACGCACAAATGACGAAGTGTCCTCTGTATTGAGAGATACAATAAGTTTAGGCTCTGTATTGGGCGCCGCAACGAATGCACGCGGCATAAAGTCCGTTTCAAACAACTGCCAATATTCAGCGACCAGAGGCAAAACAACCTCTTCGCCCGCAGCAAAACCATCAAATTTATCAGTAGGTTCAAGCTTATGTAAATCACCCGTTAAACGGGTAATTTTGAATTGATCATTTTCAACATCCAGAATCAGTCGAATACTGTGAAAATAGATAGCCCACTGCTTTGAATTCACGGCTTCACCTTGGTTAACCAAGGTCATGTTCACTTTATTACACGATGTCCATTCTGCTTCGAGAGCCTGACATGCCAATCCTTCATCTGCCCCGTGATTCGTTAATACGGTGTAATGAATATCCAAATTTTCCGCCAGCGCATCGACTACTTTCTGCTCTGGTGATTGCAACAAAGAGCAACCTGATAATGTGGCGATAACCGAAACAGCAATCAAACTAGGTTTCAACATTTGACTCACCCTACCTTTAAAATAAAAACCCAATATCCTGTTAAAAGGACTCAAAACAGCAACAAGCATAAAGGCTTATGACCTAAGGCATTCACCATACAAGGAGTTATTTCTAAGCGTAAAATAATTAGCTACACGAAGTGATCCAGTTCAAATCCTCTAAAATACAATCAAAACAAAACCATTTAAAATCAATAAATTAAACTTGACGTCAAAACCGTAATTTATTATTTGACGAGTTTAACTTGAGAAAGATCACATAAAAATGCATAACAAAAATGAATTTATGAATAGAGATCACTACTCACTACAAGGCGAGAAGTTCATTAAAGGGATTTGACAGGTTAAATCGTGATATAGATCATAAATTGTAATGACTCATCAAACGTCAAAATGCGCTAAAGTGACGTTTTTTACACATCCTAATGCTATTTATTATCGTGGAATATTGACTGCTATTTTCAATAGTTGAATTTGCTCGGAGAAGGGTGAACAGTGAAAGAGCCTGATAGAGAAAGAGGAAAAGGAAAACCCTTTCTCTTTGGTAATGAAAATGATCACATCCAGATGCAACAAAGCCCCGCATTACTGCGAGGCCTTTAATGTGGTCGGTGAAGAACCAGATAGTGAAAGAGGCGAACCCCCCTTTCTATTTGGTAACGAAAACTTACCGTTTCCAAATGTAACAAAGCCCCGCATTACTGCGAGGCTTTTAAAGATGGTCGGTGAAGAGGGATTCGAACCCCCGACCCTCTGGTCCCAAACCAGATGCGCTACCAAGCTGCGCTATTCACCGAAATTTTTGCTCTGCACTTAGCGAGCAGTTCCGAGCTTTTTGCCTAGAACGGATGCGTATATTACTCATCTAAAACTAAGACGCAAGCCTTTAATCTTATTTCCATCAAATAACAAACTCATTGGCTAAATCACCATCAAATACACATAAAAACGTGACTAATTACACACCAATAGAAACATCAAGTTAACCTATGCAACATAATTGATCCAGATCAGTGTCAGCAAACAGAGCAAACTTTAACTTGGCTGTGTCTTCGAAACTTTGGAGGAAACATGGACTTTTGGCTTGATCTCCTATTTGGTAATGCTGTGGGACTATCTTCAATGATAGTAATCTTTGGTGCTTTTGGTCTTATGCTGTTTTATGGCGGTTTCTTCATTTATAAAGTGATGAATGACAAATCTCCTCACTAGATCGCTTAGCACCTATTGAAAAATAGTGTGACGCTATGCACCGGGGTCGATTATCTGTCTGCTCCGGTTTTTTATCGCGTTAATAACTCTATCTTCTTGATGAATGGCATCATTCGGCTACTCAAGATCGGTTCGATAAGAACACCTGTCTCAAAATAGTTTCCATTTTCTCATACAAATAAAAGCATTCCCTCTTCGCATAAATAAAGGCGTCAATGCCGTCTATATCTTGTTGAGGAAAAGTGATGGGGAAAGGCTGGAAACCATGAGTGTCATTAAAAACGCCTTGGTTAATTAATATTAACTGCTAAAATATTGCAACGTTACTAGGCAACACTCAGAGTGTTGCTTTATTTTTATTCACCGCCGTTGGGAAACGTAAGAGCAACCTATGTCACAACAAGCTACCATCCGTTTAAACAAATACATCAGTGAAACTGGTTTCTGTTCTCGTCGAGAGGCCGATAAGTTAATTGAACAAGGCCGAGTAACCATCAATGGACTATTGCCGGAAATGGGCACTAAAGTCACGCCGAACGATGAGGTGTGTATTGATGGTAATCCATTAAAATCAAAAGAAAAACCGATATACATTGCCCTTAACAAACCGACTGGAATCACCTGCACAACAGAGCGCGATATTCCAGGTAACATTGTTGATTTTATTGGCCACCACAAACGTATTTTCCCGATAGGTCGATTAGACAAACCATCTGATGGACTGATCTTTCTGACTAACGATGGTGACATAGTCAATAAGATATTACGTGCTGGTAATAACCATGAAAAAGAGTACGTCGTCCGAGTAGATAGACCCATCACCGACGAATTTTTACATAAGATGGCCTCTGGCGTGGAAATTCTTGATACGGTGACACTGCCTTGCAAAGTAACCCAAGAAACGAAGTTCTCCTTTAGAATTGTGTTAACACAAGGGTTAAACCGTCAAATTCGTCGTATGTGTGAGGCCTTAGGTTACGAAGTGTTTAAACTACGCCGAGTTCGTATTATGAACATCAGCCTAGACGGTATCCCTAATGGTGAATGGCGTTATTTAAGCGACGAGGAAGTCGCTGAAATATTAGCTATGTGCGAAAGTTCTTGCGGTACGGAAGGCGCGTCCAAGCTTGATGTGACGGGTAAGCGTATTCGCAAAGCTACCGATGCAAAACTGTATGATAGTCGTGAGCAAAATCAAACCTCGACGGCACGCAGAAATCAAAAGCCAAAAACGTTCCAAGGACGCAATGCCGATGAGTTTCGTCATGCTCCAAATACAAAAAGAGCACCGCGCCGACCCACAAATTCATCACAAGGTGCGCCAGCTAATAGCCACAGAAAAAGCAGTACGTTAAGCCTTAAAAAATAATCATCGAACAATGCGTTAATTCTGTTGAGCAATAAAATGACCGTAATGACGCATCACTGAAGCAACGATAAAAAACCGAAGCAACTATAAAAAAGGAGAAACTTTCGTTTCTCCTTTAAGACAGTATAAAATTAACGCTTATTTCGTACCAAAAATCTTATCACCAGCATCGCCAAGACCAGGAACGATATAACCTTTATCATTCAATTTCTCATCAATTGCCGCCGTATAGAGCTCAACATCAGGGTGCGCTTTTTCTAACGCCGCGATGCCTTCAGGCGCTGCAACTAAAACGAGAATTTTAAATTGGTTACAGCCGCGCTCCTTGAGCAAATCGATCGTCGCAATCATGGAACCGCCAGTTGCCAGCATTGGGTCAACCACAAGCGCAATTCGCTCCTCAATATTAGAAGCGAGTTTGTTGAAATAAGGGACAGGCTCCAGTGTTTCTTCATCACGATAGATGCCAACAACACTAATCCGCGCACTTGGAATGTGCTCTAAAACGCCGTCCATCATGCCAAGACCAGCACGCAAAATAGGTACTACCGTTACTTTTTTACCTTTGACTTGATCAATTTCAACTGGGCCATTCCAGCCTTCAATCGTCACTTTTTCTGTTTCAAAGTCTGAGGTTGCTTCATAAGTTAGTAGGCTACCCACTTCTGTAGCTAACTCACGAAAACGCTTAGTGCTGATATCCCCTTCCCTCATTAACCCAAGTTTGTGCTTAACTAGAGGGTGTTTAACTTCAACAACTTTCATTTTCATCTCCGACGACATTTAAACAAACCTTCGAATTGTACACACTTTTTATGCTAATTTCAGTGGCAATTATAAACAAAAAAACTGACGCAAACGTTTTCCTTTTTGTTTTAAGCCCTGTTAGAATAGCGCCGTTTTCATATCCAACTTATGACCGAGGACTTCCCCGTGAGCGGTAATAACACTTCTCTTAGTTACAAAGATGCTGGCGTAGATATTGATGCAGGCAATGCACTTGTTGAACGAATTAAAGGCGCCGTCAAACGCACTCGTCGCCCTGAAGTTATGGGTGGCATTGGTGGTTTTGGCGCGCTTTGCGAGCTACCAACCAAATATAAACATCCTGTTTTAGTCTCTGGCACCGATGGAGTTGGCACAAAACTTCGCCTCGCACTGGATATGAATAAGCACGACACCATTGGTATTGACTTGGTTGCAATGTGTGTTAACGATTTGATTGTTCAAGGTGCTGAACCGCTTTTCTTTTTAGACTACTATGCCACGGGCAAATTGGATGTAGATACAGCTGCTGATGTGGTGTCGGGTATTGCCGATGGTTGTGTGCAAGCAGGTTGCGCTTTGATCGGTGGTGAAACCGCTGAAATGCCGGGCATGTACGAAGGTGAAGATTACGATGTCGCTGGCTTTTGTGTCGGTGTGGTTGAAAAAGAAGAGATCATCGATGGCTCAAAAGTAGCAGCAGGTGATGCTCTGATTGCGGTTGGCTCTAGTGGCCCTCACTCAAACGGCTATTCATTAGTTCGCAAGATCCTCGAAGTATCAGGTGCCGACAAAAATGAAGACTTGGCTGGCAAAACGATTGGTGAGCACTTACTGACACCAACCAAAATTTACATCAAATCAGCGCTTAAAATGATCGCCGAGCACGATATTCACGCCATTTCACACATTACTGGCGGTGGTTTCTGGGAAAACATTCCTCGCGTTCTTCCGCAAGGGACGAAAGCGGTGATTGACGGCAATAGCTGGGAATGGCCAATTATTTTCCAATGGCTGCAAGAAAAAGGGAATGTAACCACTCATGAAATGTACCGCACATTTAACTGTGGTGTCGGCCTGATTGTTGCGCTTCCAATGGATCAAGCACAAGCGGCGGTTCAATTACTGCAAGCGGAAGGCGAAAATGCGTGGGTTATCGGTCATATTGCTGAAGCTCAACTCGATGAAGAGCAAGTAGAGATCAAATAACTGATGAAAAGTATTGTTGTTTTAGTTTCAGGAAATGGCACCAACTTACAGGCTATCCTTGATGCGTGTGAAACGAAAATTAAAGATGGCAAAGTAACGGCTGTTTTTTCAAACAAAGCAACTGCTTATGGCTTAGAACGAGCTAAAAAAGCAGGTGCGGCGGCGGTGCATATTGACCCAAATGCCTTTGACACGCGAGATGCGTTTGATGCGGTATTGATGGAGAAAATTGACCAATACGCGCCTGACTTAATCATTCTTGCTGGCTACATGCGTATTCTGAGTGGTGAGTTTGTGCGTCACTATTTAGGACGGATGCTCAATATTCATCCTTCTTTACTTCCTAAATATCCTGGGTTGAATACCTACCAACGCGCGATTCACGCGGGTGATGAAGAGCACGGCACCAGTGTGCATTTTGTGACTGAACAACTTGATGGTGGCCCAGTCATTCTACAAGCAAAAGTGCCTATTTTTGATGAAGATACCGTTGAGATTTTGACTCAACGTGTCCAAGCTCAAGAGTATCGAATTTACCCACTAGTGGCACAATGGTTCGTTGAAGGACGCTTGGAAATGCGTGAAGGTAAAGCCTATTTAGATGGCCAATTACTTGGCATGCATGGTTATGCTTTCGATGAATAAATCGTATCTCTAAATAGTGCGAAAAAGGTTGCCTCAACAGCAACCTTTTTTATTGTCATCTCAAATACAATTCAAACAGCAGTAAATAGACAAGCTTAAGAATAAAAACCTTAAATAGGTGCTTGGCAGCCTGGCTTTGCCGCGGCAAACGGAATGTCAGCTAAGGACTGCGCATTGCCATCAACGTATTCGCCATAATGGAAAATCGCATATTCGCCTGGCTTCATTCGTTGCCAAGTTTCATTTCCCGTCAGTGGCTGAGTCGCAATCACTGACACAACATCATCAGGCGTTGTTTCTTCTTGGAAGTTAATCTCGACATCTTCATCAAGTAAACTTGCTTTCCCAAAGGGGGCGCGTCGAGTAATCCAGTACAGATGATTCGTGCAATAGGTCACCACAAACTCACCGTCAGAAAGTAGCATATTAAACACACCTTGCTGCTTAAGTTGATCGCAACACTTCGCAACGAATTGAAACATGCTGAGCATATCTTGAGGCGGTTCAGGATAACGCGCTTCTAACTGCTTTAACAACCAACAGAAAGCTTGCTCGCTATCCGTTTCACCAACAGGGCGATAGCGTCCAGTTTCTAGCTGCTGGTGATCCGCCAATTGTCCATTGTGAGCGAACGTCCAATATCTCCCCCACAATTCTCGAGTGAATGGGTGAGTATTTTCCAAATTCACCCCACCCCGATTTGCTTGACGAATATGGCTAACCACTGCCCGACTTTTTATAGGGTAACTCTGCACAAGCTCTGCAATTTTTGACTGAAAGCTAGGGTTAGGGTCTTTAAAGGTACGAAACCCCTTCCCTTCATAGAAAGTGATTCCCCAACCATCACGATGCGGTCCCGTGTTCCCGCCACGCTGAATCAACCCAGTAAAACTAAAGCAAATATCAGTCGGCACATTGGCACTCATACCGAGCAATTCACACATGGTTTAATGCACTCCCTTTTGCAACCACAAACACATTAAAAGAAAAGAACGATGTTGAACTTCTTACGCCATCTCTTTTTCAATCAGTTGGATAACGATGTGGATGATCTTGATATGGATTTCTTGGATACGATCCGCGTAGCCGAAGTGCGGGACACGAATCTCGATATCCGCTAAACCTGCCATTTTCCCACCATCTTTACCGGTCAGTGCAATGGTCTTCATCCCTTTGGCTTGGGCCGCTTCAATCGCTTTCAAAATGTTCCCCGAATTACCAGAAGTCGATAAGCCAAACAGGACATCGCCTTTTGAACCCACCGCTTCCACATAGCGAGAGAATACAAAATCGTAACCAAAATCATTGCTAACGCAAGACAAGTGGCTTGGATCTGAAATAGCAATACCAGGATAACCCGGACGATTCTCGCGATAGCGCCCCGTTAGCTCTTCAGCAAAGTGCATTGCATCACAGTGGGAACCGCCATTACCGCAAGAGAGCACTTTTCCGCCTTGCTTAAATGAGTCGGCAATCAGTTTTGCGGCGGCCTCAATTTGAGCGATGTTATGCTCATCATTAAGAAATTTGTTTAGCACGTCAGCCGCTTCGGTCAATTCACTTTTAATTAAATCCTGGTACATAGATATATTCTCTTTTTAATCTGTTTACCGATAGGCTCCATCAATCAAGAGCCAGTAACAGGCTTGAGTTTACCCAAACCATCCTTTCTGTCGATAGTTCGACTTCAAGAATTGTTGTTTTCTCCCGCTTCCCACTCCCAAAAACCCTCTATGGGTTATTTATTTTGAGGTTTTGCCCTACATGGATCACTTTTTGAACAATACAAGGTTTTACATTTCGTTAATAATTTGATTACACTCAACACTGGTTAGACCACTTACACAAACGAGACGACTAACAACACTTTCCAATGCACTGAGAAAAATCAGCCGCAATGGCGTGAATACAGTCTCAAAGGAATGAAATTATGGACATCTTGCTCTCTATACTTGGTTTTCTCACCGTGTTCGGTGTGTGCCTCTACCACCGAATGTCACTTTTTAGCGCATTAGTTGCGCTAACGGTAACCATGGTAGTTCTTACCCTGCTGGATTACACCGGGGTGATTGGATGGTTGCTGTATTTAGCGGCTATCGCTTTATTAGCCGTTCCCTCTATCCGTCAAAGCGTGATTAGCGAAAAAGCATTAACACTGTTCAAAAAAGTGCTACCTGCAATGTCACAAACCGAAAAAGAGGCATTAGATGCAGGAACCGTTTGGTGGGAAGCTGAACTGTTTAAAGGCAAACCGAACTGGAACAAACTGCACAAAATTGCAGCGCCGACATTAAGTGCACAAGAGCAAGCCTTTATTGATGGACCAGTCAACGAAGTGTGTGCCATGGTTAGCGATTATCAAGTTACGCATGAATTAGCCGACTTACCTCCTGAGGTTTGGCAATATTTAAAAGATCATAAATTCTTCGCCATGATCATTAAAAAACAATACGGCGGCTTGGAATTTTCAGCTTATGCACAATCCATTGTGCTACAAAAGCTAACGGGTGTATCTGGAGTACTTTCATCCACCGTTGGTGTACCGAACTCTTTAGGCCCGGGCGAACTTTTACAACATTATGGTACTGAAGATCAGAAAAACCATTACCTGCCACGTTTAGCGGAAGGTAAAGAGATTCCCTGCTTTGCATTAACCAGCCCAGAAGCGGGTTCCGATGCAGGTTCAATTCCTGATTTTGGCGTGGTATGTAAAGGGAAATGGGAAGGAAAAGAAGTGTTAGGGATGCGCCTAACGTGGAACAAGCGCTACATCACGCTCGCCCCGGTTGCAACCGTATTAGGCCTAGCATTCAAACTGCGCGATCCTGACGGCTTACTTGGGGATAAGACAGAGCTTGGCATCACTTGTGCGCTCATCCCAACCCACTTAAAAGGAGTTGAAATTGGCAATCGCCACATGCCATTGAACGTTCCATTCCAAAATGGTCCGACACGTGCTAACGACTTATTTGTGCCGCTTGATTTCATTATTGGCGGACCAAGCATGGCAGGACAAGGCTGGCGTATGCTTGTAGAGTGTTTATCGGTTGGACGTGGTATTACGTTACCTTCTAACTCGACGGGCGGAATTAAAACTGCAGCGCTAGCAACAGGAGCTTACGCTCGGATTCGTCGTCAATTTAAGCAACCAATTGGCCATATTGAAGGTGTCGAAGAGCCATTAGCACGTTTAGGTGGTAACGCTTATGTGATGGATGCGGCGAGCAATTTAACCGTAGCTGGTATTGATCTGGGCGAAAAACCCTCGGTCATTTCCGCTATAGTCAAATACCACTGTACCCACCGTGGTCAACGCAGCATTATTGATGCAATGGATATCGTGGGCGGGAAAGGCATTTGTATTGGTCCTGCTAACTTTTTAGCTCGCAGCTACCAAGGTGCACCGATTGCCGTAACCGTCGAAGGGGCCAATATTCTGACTCGCTCAATGATCATCTTTGGTCAAGGCGCTATCCGTTGTCATCCTTATGTTTTAGAAGAAATGAACGCCGCTTATTCACAAGATTCTGATGCCGTTGAGAAATTTGACGCCGCTCTTGCAGGTCACGTCAGCTTCACCATGAGTAATCTTGTGCGCAGTATTTGGTTTGGTGTCACCGATGGTTTGGGTTCATCTGCACCGACTAATGATGCAACCAAACGCTACTACCAACAACTAAACCGTTACAGCGCTAACTTAGCACTGCTTTCTGATATTTCGATGGCTGTATTGGGAGGCTCTCTCAAACGTAAAGAGCGCTTGTCAGCACGCCTTGGCGATATTTTGAGCCAACTCTACCTCAGTTCTGCCACACTTAAGCGTTTTGAAAATGATGGTCGTCCCGTGGAGGATCTTCCTTTGGTTCATTGGGGTCTACAAGACAGTTTGAAGCAGACGGAAGTCGCCATTGATGAATTCTTAGCCAACTTCCCGAATAAAGCGATTGGTAAGGTACTTCGTATATTGTTGATGCCGATTGGTCGAGTACGCAAAGCACCTAGTGATAAATTAGATAGCCAAGTTGCGCAGATCCTGCAAACACCGAGTGAAACTCGTTCACGCATCGGTCGCAACCAATATCTCGCCCCAACGGCGCATAATGCGGCGGGTAAGATTGAACAAGCACTGGACATCATTTTACGTGCAGAGCCTTTGTTCGATAAAGTGTGCAGCGTCACCAATCAACGCCGTCCATTTTTGCGTTTAGATGAAGTGGCCGCCATTGGCTTACAACAAAAAATTCTAACCGAACAAGAAGCACAGCTATTAACGGAAGCTGAGGCTCATCGTTTGTATACCATTAATGTCGATGATTTTGCGCCACAGGAACTGGCCGCAAAGCCTCAATATCCGGCAATAAATGATGTTGCGTAAGTCAATCTATTGAATGTCAAAGGGCGCTTTAAGTGCCCTTTTCTATGACTAGAATACAGAATCAAGAGGTTGCCAACTCGGCAACATCCCTTGTTATTTCTTCGGCATATTCAACTGTAATTCGGGTTGCAACGTCTTTTTCGCTTTAATCTTACGCATCACAAACCACGCCAAAAGCCCAATCAATATCGCACCAATATTACCAATAACAATGAACATAATACTGCGACTCGTTGCCTCTTCTCTCATCTGAATAATAAGTTGCTCCTGTTCAAGCCTACGCTGCTTAATCTCTTCTTCCATCTGCAAACGGCGAGTCTCCTCAATGTTAACATCATCCACCACGCTGTAAGTACGCTCTGAAAGTGGGAAATAAAGTGGGCGCTGGCTAGCGAGCTCTGTCGCATACAACTTTCCAGACCAACGATAGTTACCGTTGTCTCCATTGTATGGAATTTCTAAACTTAACTTTAGCGCCTCTTTTTCTGACTGCCCCTCAGTAATAAAGATATCATCATAAATATTCGCATGTTCGACATGGGCAACGATGGAGCCTGGGGCTATCATTCCTTGCTCACCCGAAAAAACAATTTGGTGCGGCGCGCCATCTACTCGGGACTGGATAAAGGTAGTCGACACTGGCGTAGGGTAAACTAACACTTCTTGCTCTTGAGCGCGTAAAAATACACCGTTACCAGAAGTGATCCTAACACGGTATTTACCCGGCACTGGAGTGATAGGTAACGCAACCGTAAATACACCATCACCAGGACGTTCATCTAAACCACGTCCATCATCAGCAAATTCACCAATCACTTCCGGTAATGGACGCGCTTCTTTGATCAGTTCTTCTTCATTTTCAACGAACTTAGTAAAAGTCACTTTTAAGTTGACTCTATCGAGAAAGTCTCTCAACAATAAAGGCTTACCGTCGGAGGTTAAGCGAGCTGTAAATTTTAATTCTTCACCATGATACAAACGGCTAGGAAATACATCTGTATCCAATTGCAAGTGTGAGATTAGCTTAATGCTATTTTGTGGCGAAACCTTTCCTATAGCCTGCCAAGGGCCAGGCATTGGCTTATCAATTGAAATGATATCCATTGTGGGTTCTTGATACCAACGCATATTCTCATCGTACCGCCACGCGTAATATTTCTTACCATCTGGCCGCACAAGCACCACTGGCTGAGATGACTTTTCGCGATACACGACAAAAGTAATTTGTGAAATGGTTGGATCCACTCGAAAACGATTATCGAGCAGCGACATCGAGGAGGGATTTGCCGCAAAAACGCCAATACTCCACATCAGCGCAGCAATAGCCACCATTATCCTCAACATATTTTCTCCTACTGACGCCAAAGGCAACTTCCACTCTTTTCGACTAGATCCAATCTTTCTTGGTGTGCTTGTAGTTCATCGGCACAAGCATGTAAAACCTTTAGCTTTTTCCGACCTGCGACAGCTCGTTTTATTGACTCTCCTCCCACACTGCCATCACTGCGCGTTCCAGCATTAAATTGTAAAGAGGTTTGCCCACCTGTCATCAGCAGATAAACGTCTGCTAATATCTCCGCATCAAGCAATGCACCGTGCAAGGTACGATGTGAGTTATCGATACCATAACGATCACAAAGTATATCCAAATTGTTGCGTTTGCCGGGGAAAATACGCTTTGCCATAGCAAGCGTATCGGTCACTTTGCAATACTGCTCCGTCTTACCGATTTTAGCGTCGAGCTTGCGAAACTCGTAATCCATAAAACCGACGTCGAAGGGAGCGTTGTGCGCCACCAGCTCAGCTCCCTTGATGAAATCTAAAAACTCTTGATGCACATCGCGATATTGCGGTTTGTCCATCAAAAACTCATCGGTAATACCGTGGATCTCGATCGCTTCTAACTGAATCTCACGATCGGGTTTCAGGTAGACATGGAAGTGGCGGCCTGTCAGCTTGCGGTTGATAATTTCAACGGCACCGATTTCAACAATGCGGTGTCCTTCATAGTGAGGGCCGCCTTCACGGTTCATACCCGTGGTTTCCGTATCGAGAACGACGATACGTTGGGATTGGGAATTGCTGCTAGTATTCATAAGGATATGTATGTAAGACTATGCCAATAATGTGCGTAACCTAATAGTATCAAATCATGACAAAACAGGTGGAAATTTTCACTGATGGATCTTGCTTAGGTAATCCTGGCCCGGGTGGTTATGGGGTTGTCCTTCGTTACAAAGAAACCGAAAAAACGTTAGCCAAAGGCTACCGACTCACCACTAACAACCGAATGGAAATGTTAGCGGCAGTGGTTGCACTGCAAACACTGAAAGAGCCATGTAATGTTATTCTCACCACAGACAGCCAATACGTTCGTCAAGGTATTACTCAGTGGATCCACAACTGGAAAAAACGCGGTTGGAAAACATCGGATAAAAAACCAGTGAAGAATGCCGATTTATGGCAAGCACTTGATAAAGAAAGCGCCCGCCACACCATTGACTGGCGCTGGGTGAAAGGCCATGCGGGTCATCGTGAAAATGAAATGTGCGATGAATTAGCACGCAATGCAGCAGAAAACCCAACCGAAGACGATATTGGGTATCAAGCATCCGAATAAGGGTCACAGGCCTTATCTTGGTTCTGAGTTGATAAACGGTAGTTCAGGCTAACTGGCGAAAGACGCCGTTTAAAACGCCAATGAGGTTTAATCGGTTTCAAGGGATAAGTACGTTTGCGCGCTACGATGAAATATAGGCTACCAAATGGAGCGGCCCAGTCGCCAATACCATTTTCCAACCACGCCCACATGGGTTGATATTTTTGCATCGGGAAAAGGGCATATTGGTCACAGTCAATCACTTGATAGTTCAAGACACTCAGCCAGTCCTTAATCCGGTTAGCGGTAAACATACGACCGCTCCAAGGTAAGTTATGTTTTCGCCAAGGCATCAAACTTGCGATCCCCGTAAAACTGATTGGATTAAACCCCGTAATAATGATGTAGCCATCATCCATCATCACGCGATCAACTTCGCGTAAGATACGGTGCGGATCGCCACAATAATCCAGTTGGTGCGCTAAAATGGCCACATCAAAACTCTTTTCAAGAAAAGGCAGTTCGTAGCTATCGGCAATCACCGTATGGAGTGGGTTTTCAATATCAAGATGAACTTGGTGTTGAATATTGCAGTTGCAACTGGCAAGCTCACAACTCAAACCACCGAGCTTAAGCATATGATAGCCAAATAATTTAGAGCACCATTCATCAAGCCGAGTCTGAATAGAATCACTAACCCACTGGCCATTTTTAAGTTGGGACCAAGAATGAGGCTTATCTAATTTTTTTTCGCTACGCGCAGGCTTCATCGATAACCTATTTCACCTCGGTGATTGGAGATACTCATGTTACAGATCAAAAGCATACCCGCATTTAATGATAATTACATCTGGCTGATCCAAAATAGCGATCAGCGTTGTGCTGTGGTCGATCCCGGTGATGCAGCACCAGTGCTTGAGTACCTCTCGAAGCATCAATTAACGCTCGAAGCAATATTAATTACCCACCATCACCATGATCACATTGGTGGTGTTGCAGAACTGGTTCGCCAGTTTCCCAGCATTAACGTTGTTGGTCCCGCTCATGAACCTATTCCTACCTTAACGCACGCGGTTGAAGCTGGCGATCAGCTAGAACTATTCGATGAAATCTTTATGGTGCTTGATCTCGCAGGACACACAAAAGGTCACATTGGCTATGTCGGTGACAATAAACTGTTTTGTGGCGATGTACTGTTCTCCGCAGGGTGTGGCCGTGTTTTTGAGGGCACAATGGAGCAAATGTTTACGTCACTGTGTAAACTTGCCGCATTGCCAGAAGAGACTGAGGTCTATTGCGCGCACGAATATACCGCAAGTAACGTCGCATTTGCTTTAGCCGTTGAGCCCGATAATGACCAACTTCAACAGTATCGAGATACCGTCAACCGGCTCCGAGCCCAGCAGAAATCGACATTACCGACCACGATCCGCCAAGAAAAATGGATCAATCCATTTTTGCGGACCCAGCAAGAGAGTGTGATGAAATCCGTCGCGAATCGTACTCAACAAACCGATCCTCTATCAATTTTTACCGCGTTACGTGAGTGGAAGAACGAATTTTGACGATTTGCTGCTTGTCATAGCAATAAAGTGCCAAGTATTATCAGCAGCCATTAAGTCAAAGGGCTGAGATAGATGCGATTTCAATTTAGCTGGGTGATGGTGCTCTTGTTAGCGGGGTGCCAAATCACTCAGCCAACAGACCAAACAACAGCGCCAAATGCCAAAGAGGCAAATAGCCCTCAGATTCAGACACAAAAAGAGATGGCTAAACAAAAGTCGTCATCTGCAAAAAAGACAACGCCGAAAGTGATCACGCCACAAGAGCAAGCGGACGTATGGCAGCGCATCGCAATGCAGTTGTCGATGGATATCCCAGATCATAAATCAGTGAATTATTATCGAACTTGGTATCTTAAACACCCTAATCACCTACAAACTGTTGCCGAGCGAGCAAAGCCATTTCTTTACCTTATCACTGAGAAAATTGAGCAGCGCGGCTTACCACTTGAGTTAGCACTCTTACCTATTGTTGAAAGCTCGTTTGATGCCTTTGCCTACTCACACGGTAGCGCTGCGGGGCTGTGGCAATTTGTGCCGAGTACGGGAGAGATGTATGGCCTAGAGCAAAATTTTTGGTATGACGGAAGACGAGATGTAGACGCCGCCACCGATGCGGCTTTGGATTATCTCACTGCATTAAATAAGCGTTTTGATGGTGATTGGAGCCATGCGATTGCCGCCTATAATAGCGGTGGTGGGCGGATCTCTAGCGCGATTCGTAAAAATCACAAGGCTGGTAAACCAACCGACTTTTTCTCACTCGATTTACCCGATGAAACCACAGGCTACGTCCCTAAATTACTCGCACTGGCCGATATTGTTGCCAATCAAGAAAAATATGGCATTGAAATCCCAGCGATCGCTAACAAACCAGTGTTAACGTTAGTCGACCCTCAAGAACAGCTTGATCTTGCCATTGCCGCCAATTACGCCGGAATGAGCGTGAAAGAGTTGCAAAGTTACAACCCGGCTTACAATCAATGGGCGACCTCGCCGACGGGACCTCATCAACTGCTTATCCCAGTAGATAAAGTGGAACGCTTTGCTCAGAAAGTTGAAGAGAATCGCGGTAAGGGGATGAAATTAGTACGCTACAAGGTAAAATCCGGCGATAGCTTGAGTGAGATTGCTCAACAGCACAATACCACCAGCAAAGTAATTCAGACGGCCAACAATCTCAATGGCAACGTCATTCGCGTTGGGCAGTATTTAATGATCCCAACATCCGTAAAAGACGAAAAAGCATACGCACTCAGTGCCAGTAACCGCTTAGCAAAAACGCAAGCGATGGCCCGTGGTCAGTATAAGCTGTCTCATACGGTAGCCAGAGGTGATAGCTTATGGAGCATTGCCAAACAGCACAATGTTTCCCATCAGTCCTTAGCAAAGTGGAACGGTATGGGGCCAAGAGACACGTTGAAGATTGGCCAAAAACTGGTCATTTGGAAAAATAGCAGTGAGGGTGCCATCATTCGCACCGTCTTTTATCAAGTGCGTAGCGGCGATACACTCAGCGCCATCGCTAATAAGTTTAAAGTCAAAAGCCTCGACATTGTAAAATGGAACGAGCTTGCAAACCAAAAGTACTTAAAGCCGGGTCAAAAACTCAAGCTCTACGTCGATGTCACTAAGGTCAGTGTATGAATCCTTCCAGTAACCCGTTAATCATGTTGGTGGATATTTTCCGTTCCCCCACGTCTTGTTTTTTAGCCCTTTATCAACGCGGCATGTGGGGTTGGCAACCTTATCTCTTTTTAATCCTGAGTCCCTTTCTATTTTGGGGGGCTTATTTTGACGTGGTTAACCTTGAATGGTTAAAAGCTGGGCTCTCGGCGCAGTTGGCTATGATCAACCCCGCTCAGCTTGAAATGTTAGATGCCAACACCTTGATGGCCAGCGAAATTATCAGCGATGTGGTAGGCCGCACGCTAACGATTTTCATGTTGGCATTGTGGTTCAATTTGGCGACCAAGCAGAGCCAACATCAGCACGGTTTCTGGCGTTGGTTTGCCGCAAGTGCTGTCATCACTTTCCCAGCCGTGTTGGGTGATCTCGCCAGTTACGCGAGCTTATTACTCAAACATGGCCACGTGATGACTTACGCTGCTGACCTTAATAGTTTAAATGGCCTAATTAAGTTGCCACTGACTAATGATTGGTCTCAATTTGCCAGCTCCTTCCCACTGCTTTTGCCTTGGTACATCGTACTTGGCTACGCGGCGGTGGGCGCATGGACAGAGCTTGAACGCGGCCAAGCTCTGGTGATTTCGGCGCTGCCTTGGATTGGCTATTACCTGATTTGGGCGCTGTACATCGCCATCAGCTAGAAAGTGGTTATAAACTAAAACTCGCCAATAGTGGGTTATGATCAGAAGCGTCCGTTACGGGCGCTTTTGCATTGAGTAGTGTTAAACCGCGATAAAAAAGATGATCAAGCACCAAGCCCGTTACAAACTGAACACGGTGATCGGGTTCGAACGACACGTCCTTCAAACCCACACGATTTAATGCAGCGATTAATGTGTCCATTCTTGCTTGACTCCAGCTATTAAAATCGCCACCGACAATCACCGGCCCTTGATGTGTTTTTAATCGAACGAGTAACGCTTCCAGCTGATTGGCATACTCTTGCGTTCCATAGGTAAAGTTCACTGCATGCAGGTTTACAACCGCCAGAGTCTGACCATCACTTAAACGATACAGGGCGTAAATCGCCGATTTGGGTAAGCGTAACCAAGGCTCTAATTCGGTGTAAGCACACGCTAATACTGGCATCTGCCTGCCAAGATTTAACACTCCGGCTGATTCACCAAAAACACGAAAAGCATCCGCTTGTGTCCCCCCCCACTGCTTTTGGCTGATCCACTCTTTCAATGACAAGCTCATGCTCGCTTCTTGTAGCAACACCAATTGGGCATCTTGGCTGAATTTATCCAGCTCACTTTGCCATGTTGCTCTATTTTGTTTATAGATATTCCAAACCAGTACATTAAGCTGACCACGCACATCAATTGCGCGAGCGTTTGGATTATCGTAACAAATCAGTGGAGATGAAGCGTTTTTCCCATCAATAGTCAACAATTGCGGCGTTGAAGGAATAGTAAAAATAGAGAAAAAACTAACCACAGCCGCGGTAATCAGCAACAGCGGCAAAACAAGCAGATATTTTCTTTTCATAACGTTCAACAAAATTGGTAAGGATGTATTAATAAAGAGACAAAAAAGGAGCCATTGGCTCCCTTCTTCTCGGTGTACGGCTAAATAGCGTCTTCGTCTTCTTCACCGGTACGAATTCGTACCACTCGTTCAATATTGGTAATAAAAATTTTACCATCACCAATTTTTCCCGTTTGTGCCGTCTCAATAATGGTGTCAACGCAGCGATCAGCGACATCGTCAGTCACCACAATTTCAAGCTTCACTTTAGGTAAGAAATCCACCATGTACTCAGCGCCACGGTACAATTCAGTATGCCCTTTCTGACGACCAAATCCTTTTACTTCAGAAACAGTCATACCCGTGATCCCAACTTCAGCTAACGCTTCGCGGACGTCATCAAGTTTAAATGGCTTAATAATGGCTTCGATTTTTTTCATGTTCATCCCTTACACTTTCGTCAATTGGTGGCATTATCTGCTAGCAAAAAAAACAATCAATAAAAAGCCCAAGCAACGCCTGGGCTGATTGAAACCCGTTCACTGTCTTTACTTAAGACTTGCGAAATAGGCCGCTAAGTTTTCAATATCGGCATCACTGAGCATTGCCGCTTGCGCTTGCATTACGACGGCTAAACCACCATTACGCTCTTTATTCTTGTAGGCTTTAACTGATGAGATAAGGTATTGCTCATTTTGCCCTTTTAGATTTGGGTATCCCGGAATAAGGGCAATCCCGTCTGCGCCGTGACACGCCGCGCAGATAGCTGCTTTGGCTTGCCCTGCGGCTGGGTCTCCAGCAAACGCGCTTCCCGCTAACAACGTAAAACCCATAACTATTCCAATCGCGACTTTTTTCATTGCTCCACCTTTATGTCCATATTCATTGTATGTTTTATACGAATTTTGCATGAAAAGCGTTCATTTGTCCCAGATGAGTTCACAATCTTGCCCACTGAAGTCACGATCAACAAATAAATTTGCAATCGCAACCACTTGATTCCGATGCATCAATATTGGCGTTCTTCGTCGTAACCAACTCGGCACGCCATACTCTTGGAACAATTTTTTTAGCTTTCGACTTCCCACTCGTCCGACAGGGCATGCTGCCAGCCCTTCAGGATTAAACGTAACGCTTAATTGATGGCAATCATCAGGCAAGGCTATTCCCTTGCTAGCACCATGAGACGATAACCTCAGATTTCCTAGTCCATCAGGCAAGGTTAATGATTGATCGGGCACAATCATCGCCTGCCAATCTGAAATGTCTTGATAAGTTTGGATGCAATATAGCTTTTGGTCAAAGCGGCGGATCTCACTTTGCCCTAGTTTAAGCCGAGGATTCGCATCAATACGCGCAGACGCCACTTGTTGCCAAATCATCGCTAAATGTTCTTGAGTCGGCATTGGCTCCCCCAATTGAGCAAGCCACATTCTTAGCAATTGATAGCGTGCTAATTCGCTGCGATGAGAAAGCGCGGTAATTGATAAACTACCATCAGGCATTTTTGCCTCTTGCATTGCCTCTTGTAGCAGCTCTTCAAGCAACACCTGCTGCTGAGCACACAATGTCGCACTACGAGCAACCGCTTGGTGAATATGCGGCCAGCGCTGCGTAAGAACTGGCGTGATGTGATGGCGGATAAAATTACGATCAAAACGGGTATCTTGGTTGCTTTCGTCCTCGACCCAATCCAAATTCTGGGTTACGGCAAAGCTTTCGATCTGTACGCGAGTCGCCGCAAGCAAAGGACGGACGATTTTCCCCGCGCCAAATGGCATCGCTTGTGCCATCGAAGAGAGTCCTTTGGGTCCACTACCACGCTTTAACGCGAGCAAAAATGTCTCGATCTGATCATCGCTATGCTGTCCAGTTAGCAACAAATCGTCAGTGTTAATGTATTTCGCTAAAACTTGGTAACGCGCCGTACGCGCCAATGACTCCACACTTTCACCGCTAGCGGTATCGAGTTGCACCCGTTCAATAAAAAAAGGGATCGCGGCGTGTTGGGCCCAGCGCTGGCACTGTTTGGCCCACTCATCGGCATGTTGACTTAATCCATGATGAACATAAACAGCGCAGCACTCACAGGAGGTTTCGTCACGATATTGCGCCAATAGTTCAAGCATCGCCCGCGAGTCCATGCCACCACTAAAACCCAAGACTAATTGGCTGCTTGCTAAGCGATGACGATTGATAACGTGTGAAAATAGCGAATAAAGTTCAGACATGGGTTTTCAGCGCTAAGAGGAATTGATGCCAGTTTACCTTGAAACGCGCCAAGCAAACCAGTCCTGAAATCGGGCCGATAAAAAAGGGCTGGACAGAATCCAACCCTTTTTATTTACTGTTTAGCAGTAGCCGTAGTTCATCAAACGTTGATAACGACGAGCCAATAATGCTTCTTCATTCAGCGGCTCTAAATCAGCAAGCTGTTTTAACAGTGTTGCTTTCATATTGGCGGCCATTTGTATTGGATCGCGATGCGCGCCACCTAATGGTTCTTCGATAATTTCATCAATCAGCTCAAGCTCTTTTAAGCGAGGAGCGACTAAGCCCATCGCTTCAGCCGCTTGCGGCGCTTTATCTGAATCTCGCCACAAGATTGAAGCACACCCTTCTGGCGAAATTACCGCGTAAGTGGAATATTGCAGCATGTTCACGTAGTCACCCACGCCAATCGCCAAAGCACCACCAGAGCCACCTTCACCAACAACATTACAAATTACAGGCACTTTCAAGCCTGACATCACTTTTAGGTTTGTAGCAATCGCTTCAGATTGGCCACGTTCTTCAGCGCCAACACCAGGATAAGCACCTGCGGTATCAATGAAAGTAATAATAGGCATACCAAAACGTTCAGCCATTTTCATTAAACGCAGTGCTTTACGATAACCTTCTGGTTTTGGCATTCCGAAGTTACGTCTTACTTTCTCTCTCGTTTCACGTCCTTTTTGGTGACCAATCACCATCACCGGACGTCCCTCTAAACGAGCAATGCCGCCGACAATCGCTTTGTCATCAGCAAAAGCGCGATCACCAGCCAACTCGTCAAACTCAGTGAAGACATGGTTGATGTAATCAAGCGTGTAAGGGCGTTGTGGATGGCGTGCCAATTGAGCTACTTGCCATGCCCCTAAATCACCAAAGATTTTCTTCTTAAGCTCTAAGCTTTTCTTTTCTAGCTGTTCGATCTCTTTGTCGAGATCAACGGACTTATCACCACCATGGCGAGACACGTCGCGTAGCGCCTGAATTTTAGCCTCAAGTTCAGCAATTGGTTTTTCAAATTCTAGAAAATTTAGGCTCATCTACCGATCCTTTTATACTCAGCGTTCAACATATTTGACGCCAAATTTTAGTTAAATTCGAGTTCTACCTGATCTTTGCCAAGTAGCTGTTTCAATTCGTCTAACAATGTATCACTTGGGGTTACACGCCACTGCGTACCAAGAGTGAGTCGCACTCTCGCCTCTGCGCGTTGGTAGTATACATTGACAGGTATAGTCCCTGCTCGGTGAGGCTCTAAGATCTGACTAAAGCGCTCAAAAAACTGGCTGTCTATCTGTGATTGTTCAATCGATATCGACAAGCCACGGGCATATTTTTCACGCGCACTGCCCAAGTCCATGACTTCGCGCGCCGACATTTTAAGGCCACCATTGAAGTCATCAAAGCTGACCTGTCCAGAAATCACTAAAATTCTATCTTTTTCTAACAGCTCTGCATACCGCTCTAACGCATCAGAGAATAACATCACTTCCATACGTCCTGAACGATCATCTAACGTCATGATACCAATCCGCGTGCCACGCTTGGTGGTCATAACTTTAGCCGCAATCACTAACCCCGCTAAAGTGACGGATTGATCGCGTCGCGTTGGCGTGGCATCTTTTAGTCGACAACTGGTGTACTTCGCAAGTTCCTTAATATGTGCGTTTATTGGATGCCCGGTCAAATAAAGGCCTAATGTATCGCGCTCACCTTCAAGCCAAACTTTCTCAGGCCACTCGGGGACTTGCGTATATTTATGTTCTACTTCTTCTGGCGCATCAGTCAATACACCAAACATATCAACCTGACCAAAGGCTTCAGCTTGGTGGAATTGGCTGGCCGCTTTCACAGCATCATTTAATGAGGCCATCATGGCAGCACGGTGTGGGCCTAAACGATCCAAAGCACCCGCATAAATAAGCTTTTCAATCACACGCTTATTGACTTTTTTCAGATCAATTCTGGCGCAAAAATCAAACAAATCTTTAAAATAGCCGCCTGCTGTGCGCGCTTCTAAAATCGCTTCAATCGGCCCTTCACCCACACCTTTGATCGCGCCAATACCATAGACAATCGCGCCATTTTCATCGACGTTAAAGCGGTACAAGCCGGCGTTAATATCCGGTGGTAACACTTTAAGATTCATGCGTAAACATTCATCCACTAAGCCAACCACTTTTTCGGTGTTGTCCATGTCGGCCGTCATTACTGCCGCCATAAATTCGGCTGGGTAGTGGGTTTTTAACCATAAGGTTTGATAAGAAACCAGAGCATAAGCCGCAGAGTGCGATTTGTTAAACCCGTAACCGGCGAATTTTTCTACTAAGTCGAAGATTTTCATCGACAATTCGCCATCCACGCCGTTTTTTATCGAACCTTCTTCAAAAATCGCCCGCTGCTTGGCCATCTCTTCTGGCTTTTTCTTACCCATCGCACGGCGCAGCATATCCGCGCCGCCGAGTGTATACCCGGCTAGGACTTGGGCGATCTGCATTACTTGCTCTTGGTACAAGATGATGCCGTAGGTTGGGTCTAAAATTTCTTTTAATGACTCATGTTGCCATTTTTCATCTGGGTAGGAGATCGCCTCTCGGCCATGTTTACGGTCGATAAAGTTATCCACCATACCCGATTGCAAAGGCCCAGGGCGAAACAGGGCCACTAGTGCAATAATATCTTCGAAGCAGTCTGGCTGGAGACGTTTGATCAGATCTTTCATGCCGCGCGATTCTAACTGGAATACCGCGGTGGTTTCAGAATTTTGCAATACACGAAATGAAACTGGGTCTTCTAACGGGATAGCTTCAATACGAACCGGATCTTTGCCTTCTCGTTGTAAGCGCGGGTTAATCAGCCCTAGCGCCCAATCGATAATGGTTAAGGTGCGTAGACCTAAGAAGTCAAACTTGACCAAGCCTGCGGTTTCAACATCATTCTTATCAAATTGAGTGACGGGGAAATGCCCTTCAGCATCCGCATAAATCGGCGAAAAGTCGGTAATTGTGGTTGGGGAGATCACCACTCCACCCGCATGCTTACCGGCGTTACGCGTGCAACCTTCTAGAATTCTGCACTTATCAATCAGCTCTTTGACGTCTTCGTCATTGTTGTACAGCTCAGGTAACGCGGGTTCAGCCTTGAACGCCTTTTCGAGTGTCATTCCTGGATCTAGTGGAATAAGCTTTGAAATGCGGTCGACAAATCCAAAAGGATGACCAAGCACGCGTCCCACGTCACGAATGACCGCTTTGGCAGCCATAGTACCAAAGGTGATGATCTGTGATACCGCATCACGACCATACATTTCAGCAACGTGATCAATAACTTGGTCACGTTTATCCATACAGAAATCGACGTCAAAATCGGGCATTGAAACCCGTTCTGGGTTCAAGAAACGTTCGAAAAGTAAATCATATTGTAGTGGATCTAAATCAGTGATTTTGAGCGCGTAGGCCACCAATGAACCCGCACCCGATCCGCGCCCCGGTCCCACCGGAATATCGTTATCTTTTGACCACTGGATGAACTCCATCACAATCAAGAAATAACCGGGGAATCCCATGTTATTAATCACTTCGAGCTCAATTTGCAGCCGTTCATCATATTCAGGGCGACGTTGTGCGCGAACCTCAGGATCGGGGAACAGAAATTCAAGACGCTCTTCAAGGCCTTCTTGTGATTTCATCACCAAGTATTCGGTTTCTTTCATTCCTTCCGTTGGGAAGGCGGGCAAGAAATATTCCCCCAAACGGACGGTAACATTACACCGTTTGGCAATCTCAACACTGTTTTGCAGCGCTTCAGGAATGTCCGCAAACAGCTCACACATTTCCGCTTCGGTGCGCAAATATTGCTGTGGGCTGTAATTTTTTGGCCGACGAGGATCTTCCATGGTATAGCCATCATGAATCGCTACTCGAATTTCATGCGCTTCAAAAAACTCTTCGCTGAGAAACACCACTTCATTGGTTGCAACGACGGGCAGATCGTTATTTTCAGCCAATTCTAGAGCAAAGTGCAGATAGCTCTCTTCGTCGGCTCGCCCTGTGCGAGTCAATTCAAGGTAAAAACGATCGACAAAATGAGTTTGATAAAACTCGACACATTTATCGACTAACGCCTGATTACCTTTAAGCAGTGCTTTGCCTATTTCACCACTTTTTCCACCCGAAAGCACAATCAAGCCTTCGGCATATTTCACTAGCCACGCTTTATCAATCACAGGTAGGTGTTGCACATGACCGCGTAGATAAGCATCGGAGATCAGTAAGGTCAGATTTTTGTAACCAACATTATCACTCGCTAGAACCGTCAGCTTGGTGAGCTCATCACCAAACTCCTCGGATTGCATGACAAAATCTGCACCGATAATCGGCTTTACCCCACAGTTATGAGCGGTACCATAAAATTTGACCAAACCACATAAGTTCGTGAAGTCAGTCAACGCTACGGCAGGCATCCCCATCTCGGCCACTTTTTTCACAAGCGGTGGCACTTTGGACAAGCCATCGATCATAGAAAAGTCGCTGTGGACACGAAGGTGGACAAACTTTGGTTCTGGCATGCAATAAAATCCTAGATGCTAGGTTTGGTACAAGATTTGGCGGTTATTCTACGCGAATCTGCTCGTGGCTGACACCCGCAATTAGTCAATTCCAAGCACACGTTTCACTGGCTTAAAACTTTTACGGTGCTCTGCGATGACGCCATGCTGTTCGATCGCGGCAAAATGCGCTTTAGTTGGATAGCCCTTATGTTGAGCAAAGCCAAATTGTGGGTACAATTTATCGAGCGCTTCCATCTCTTTATCGCGTACCACTTTGGCAATGATTGAGGCGGCGCTGATTTGCGCCACACGCATATCACCCTTGACGACTGCGATACCATGCATCGGTAATTGTGGGACACGGTTGCCATCAATTAAAGCCAAATCAGGTTGAATCGCTAGACCTGCAATCGCGCGTTGCATCGCCACCATAGTCGCTTGAAGAATATTAAGCTCATCAATTTCAGCTGGTGAACAGCGGCCAACAGACCAAGCGAGCGCCTTTTGTTGAATTTCAGGAAAAAGCGCTAGGCGTTTTTTTTCTGATAACTTTTTCGAGTCGGCCAAACCTTCAATCGGATTATTCGGATCCAAGATTACTGCGGCAGTCACTACGTCGCCCACTAATGGACCTCGACCAACTTCATCCACTCCTGCAATCAAAACATAGCCCTTAGGGTATTCAAAAGGAGTCAGTGTTTGTTCTGCCATCTTGTCTATTTTCCTCTCGTTATTTTTCAATCGCTCTTTTTAATCGTTAACGGTTAATCAAGCTTAAAACCGCTTTGGCGGCTTGTTGATCGGCGCCTTTGCGGATCCAGTGATGCATTTCAGTAAAACGTTCAATTAAAGAGGAATTATCACGGCTGAGCATGCTATCGACCGCAGGAAACAGATGTTGTGGGTCGCATTCATCAAGAATGAACTCAGGAACCAGTTCTTCTCCGGCTAAAATATTGGGCAGTGAAACAAATTCGGTTATCGCAAGCTTCTGAACCAACCATCCGGTGAGCCAGTTCACTTTGTATCCCACCACCATCGGCCGTTTGAGCAACATGCATTCCAGTGCGACTGTGCCAGAGGCAAGCAGCACAGCATCTGCAGCCGTGATGACATTACGCGCGGTGTCTTCAATAATAACAAAATCGAGCTCTGGGGCGATCTCCTGCCAAATGGTTTCAAACTGCTGTTTACGTTTGGGATTGACGGCAGCTACCACAAAACCAATATCAGGGTATTTCTGTTTGATTTGTCGACATGTTTCAATAAATGGCTTGGCAATTAAACCGACTTCTCCCCCTCGGCTACCGGGTAGCACAGCCAGCCACTGTTTATCTGTCTCTAATTTCAACAGTTCACGAGCGGCGATTTTATCGGGTTGCATTGGAATGGCATCGGCCAGTGTGTGGCCGACAAATTCGCACGCAACCTGATACTTGTCGTAAAACGCTTTTTCAAACGGAAGAAATGCCAGCACTAGATCGGTCGCCGCATCGATTTTAAAAATACGTTTGGGACGCCATGCCCATACAGATGGGCTCACGTAGTGGACGGTTTTGATGCCCGCTTTTTTGAGATCAAGCTCTAGTCGTAAATTAAAATCTGGTGCATCAATACCAACAAACACATCCGGCGGATTGGCTTTAAAATACTTCACCAACTGCGCTTTAACTTTCAGTAAACGCGGTAAGCGGCCAAGCACCTCAACCAGACCCATCACGGCTAGCTCTTCCATATCAAATAAAGATTCACAACCTTGAGCAATCATTTTAGGGCCACCAATACCGACAAATTGTGCATTGGGGTATTGCTGCTTGATGGCTTGAATAAAGCCTTCTCCTAATGTATCGCCAGAAAGCTCTCCGGCAACAATACCGATTCTTAGGGGATTTTCATGTGAGTGCATATCGTTTCCTAACAGAATCCGCTCAGCCGTTATGCGGCGTCAAAAAGACAAAAGATCGCTAAACAAGTAGCGATCTTCGGATATTAATCAAAACTCAGTGGCGAACTAACGAATAATGCCACGCTCAGTTTTTTCTAGTAAATCAGTAAAACGCTGAATCGATGGGTACTCTTTCGCCATCTCAACCAATATAGGTAAGACCTCTGCTTGCGTTTTACCTGATCGGTAAATCTCTTTATACGCTTTTTGTAACGCGCGAATTTCAGCTTTTTCAAAACCATTTCGCTTCAAACCAACAAGGTTAAGGCCAAATGGTGAAGCATGGTTACCTTGTGCTAACACGTAAGCAGGGACATCTTGCACCACAGCAGAACAACCACCGATATAGGCATAAGCACCAACGCTACAGAAAGGATGAATCGCCGATAACGCCATAACACCGGCATAATCACCGACCGTCACATGGCCGCCAAGAATTGCGTTGTTACCAATGTGCGTATGATTACCAACAATCACATCGTGCGCAATATGGGCATTCACACACAATAGGTTGTCGTTGCCAACAACTGTTTGTGTTTTATCTTGCATAGTACCACGGTGAATTTGCACCGCTTCACGAATAACATTGCGATCACCAATGACGACTCGTGTATCTTCACCACCATACTTCTTATCTTGGTTCTCTTCGCCAATGACGGCGTGAGGGAAAATACGGTTCTCTTCACCAATGACGGTGTTTCCTTTGATGACCACATGCGACATCACTTCCGTACCTTGGCCAATGCTTACCCCAGAGGTGATGTAAGTAAATGGACCAACCGTGACGTTAGCTCCGATGATAGCGCCATCTTCAACCACCGCACTTGGGTGGATTTGTGCAGTTTCATGAATCATATTAAAACTCTCTACGAGCACATTTCATTTCAGCTGAACACACAACCTCACCATCAACTTTCGCTACGCCATTAAACAACGCAATACCACGACGCTCTTTAATGAACTGCACTTCGATGATCAGTTGGTCGCCAGGGCCTACAGGTTTACGAAACTTCGCATTATCAATACTAGCAAAGTAATACAATTCGTTATCTTTCGGTGCACCAAAGGTTTTGAATGCTAATAGGCCCGTTGCTTGTGCCATTGCTTCTAAAATCAGTACACCTGGAAAAATAGGTAACTGCGGAAAATGACCAGTGAACTGAGGTTCATTAACTGACACATTTTTCAAGCCAACAAGGTATTTGCCTTCTTCAAAGTCAATTACACGGTCAATCAACAGAAATGGGTAACGGTGAGGAAGCAGCCTCTGAATTTCAGTGATGTGCATCGTTTTCGTTTCAGTCGTCAAAGTCATATTCCTATACAGTAAAACTTTCAAAAATTATTTGGCATTATAGACGAAAAAGACTCGCAGTTGGCGAGCCTAATCGGGAAAAAGTAGAATTAGGATTCCGCTTCCTGCTCTAAGTACTTTTCAAGTGCTTTAAGTCGCTTGTGCATATCTTCGATACGGTGAACGCGAGCGGCAGTTTTACGCCATTCTTTGTTCGGTTGCAACGGAATACCAGAAGAGAACATGCCTTTCTCGGTGATGCTACGCATTACCATCCCCATGCCAGTAATGGTGACCCCATCGACAATCTCGATATGGCCATTGATGACAGTACCACCACCAATAATGCAATATTTGCCTATGTGGGTGCTGCCAGCAATGATGGTACCGCCAGCAATTGCAGTGCCGTAGCCAATACAGACGTTATGTGCAATCTGTAATTGGTTATCGAGAATGACGTTATCTTCAATAATCGTGTCATCTAATGCGCCACGATCAATTGTCGTGCAGGCACCGATTTCAACTCGATTACCGATCCGGACTGTGCCAATTTGCGGAATTTTAATCCACTCACCTTTCTCATTGGCATAGCCAAAACCATCAGAACCAATCACGGCACCTGACTGAATAAGGCACGCCGAGCCAATTTCCACTTCGTGGTAAACGCTGACATTTGCCCACAACTGGGTGTTAGCGCCAATTTTGGCGTTTTTACCGATGAAACAGCCGGCACCAATGGAGACGTTATCGCCCAGTTGCACGCCCGTCTCAATGACCGCGTTTGCACCAATAGAAACGTTCTGCCCTAGCTGGGCATCCGGTGCAACAACCGCAGAAGAGCTGATATCACTCGCAGGTCGCGGTGTCGTGTCCAGCGCTTGCGCCACCTTTGCAAAAGCAACGTATGGATCAGCGACGACCAATACATTGGTTGTACACAATTCACGTTCACTAGCCTTGACCATAATCACCGTTGCGCGGCATTGACCAAGGTGTTTGTTATATTTGGGATTAGAGAGGAAAGTTACGTAACCTTCCTGCGCCTTATCCATAGGTGCGACAGCGGAAACTGTCGCAGAGCCATCACCAAACAGCTCTCCCCCGGTGATGGTTGCCAATTCGGCTAAAGTCAGTTTTGCCATAATAATATTATTTTAGTTGTTTAATTACTTTCTCTGATAGGTTGTAGTCCGGCTTACCATATTGCATAGCTTGCACGTCAACAACGATGTCATAACCTTCTTTTTCCGCAACTTTCTTCACAGCGTCTTGAATCACCATGAAGAGTTTTTGCTTCTCTTCACTCTCACGACGCGCTGAGGCTTGCTCTAACGCTTGCGCTTTGATTTTGTACTTGCTGTCTAATTGACCAATTTCAATACGCAGCTTCTCGATCTCATCTTGACCTAGCAGTTCGCCATCACGTTTAAGTTTTTCAATTTTGGTTTTTGCTTCAGCTTGAATTGACTGTAGCTCTGCCCCTTTATCTTTAAACTCTTCTTGTAATTTTTGCAGCACAACTTCTCGTTGAGGTAATGCTTGGAATACTTGCGCGGTATTAATGTAACCTACTTTCTGCGCCGCCTCAGCGGCTTGCGCAAAAAATGATGAACTCAGTACAACTAGGCCCAATCCTGCCGCTTGAATCGCTTTTTTCAAAATACTTTCCTCTAATTAGAATGTTCTGCCGATCGTGAAAGTGAAGAACTCTTCATTATCACCTTCATAAATTTTAATAGGTTTGGCAATTGAAAATACCAATGGCCCCATAGGTGACATCCACTGTAGTGCCGCACCATAAGAGGAACGGTAATTCATTGGATCTGAGTAATCGTAATAATACTGATCACCATAACCGAGTTTCCCATCTTTGTAATCGAACTCGGTATCCCAAACGCTGGCCATATCGAAGAAGATGCTGGTGCGAATTTGGCTACGAGTTTCATCAGAGGCAAATGGCGTCGGTACAATCAGCTCTACACTGGCTAGCGCGACCGCGTTACCACCGACAGAGTCATCTGTTGCGCTATAGCAGCGGTTGTTGCCACCATTATTGCCATTACAGCCTGTCGCATCGTTATAAATCGCTTTCGGTCCAGCCGAGTTAGATCCAAAACCACGCAAAGTGGTAAAGCCACCTGCATAATAGTTTTCATAGAATGGGAACAAGTTATCGTTACCATCCGTTTTCCCGTAACCATTACCATACCCTAAGCGTCCTCTTAGCAAGATTGAAAACTCATGTTTTTTGGTTAATGGGAAATACTGGCGAACATCGTACTGCGCTTTGAAATACTTTACGTCTGAACCCGGCACGGTCATCTTGTAGAAAGCGCGTTGGTGATTCCCCGCCGTTGGGAAAATGGTTCGGTTTAAATTATTGCGCGTCCATGAGATGTTGACGTCAAAGTCATTGGTGATCAAACTGCCATCATCGCTACGATTACTCGCTTGAGACTGTAAGAATTGACTAACTTGCACATACTCATCGATATTACCGATCTTGTTGTGCGTGTAACCGATACCGAGGTCAAAACGGTTTAATTCGTCAAATGGGAAACCCCACGTTAAACTTGTGCCGTAGCTTTCATTGGTATAATCAACAATACCAGCTTCAGAAGCCTCAAACTGGTTATAGAAAATCTTACCACCCAAACTGACACCATCAAGGTTCCAATAAGGATCACGGTAATCTAAACTGATGTTCTTTTGATAATCGTTCATCATGGCATTGATGCCAACTCGATTACCTGAACCAATGAAGTTGTCTTGCTGTAAACCAACCTGAAAACTCACGCCTGATTCTGTACCATAACCGACACCGAAGTTAACACTACCTGAGTTGGCCTCTTTAACGTTGTACACCAGATCGACTTGGTCTTCACTGCCAGGTACACGTACGGTTTGCACATCCACTGTTTCAAAGAAGCCAAGACGGTTCAAACGGCTCTTACCCGTATCAATCGCTTTAGAGCTCAGCCAACTGCCTTCCATTTGACGCATTTCGCGGCGCAAAACTTCATCTTTGGTTGAGTTATTACCGACAAAGCGAATATCACGGACATAGATACGCTTACCCGCTTCCACATGAACAACCAAGGAAACTTCTTGCGTTTCATCATTAAATTCTGGGATGGTTCGAACTTGAGGATAAGCATAGCCAGCTTCACCCAATACTCGTTTTACATCTTCTTCAAGCTTGGTCACCAGTGAGCCGTTATAGGTTTCCTCGGCTTCAAACGGGATCAAAGCGGTAAATTCAGCCTCTTTGCCAATCAGCTCTCCGCGGAATTTAACGTCTTTGATTTTATAAGGCTGACCTTCGCTAATGCCTAAAGTGATATAAACGCCTTTTTTATCAGGAGAAATAGCAACTTGCGTGGAATCGACTTGAAACTTTAAGTAGCCACGGTCGAGGTAGAAAGAGCGCAAAGCTTCAATATCAGCGGCTAAAACCTGCTTTTGGTATTTATCATCAGAGAGGAAATTCCACCACGCCACATCGACATTTAAATTGAAGCGTGACAGTAAATCTTGGTCACTAAACACTTCATTACCAATAAAGTTGATTTGCTGGATTTTCGCAGAAACCCCTTCACTGAACACAAATTTAAGGTCAGCACGGTTGCGAGGTAAAGGTGTCACCACCGCTTTTACGGTCGCGTTGTACTTACCCACGCTGTAGTAAAAATCTTCCAACCCCTTTTCAATATTGCTCAAGGTCGTACGATCAAGCGCCTCACCGATGCGGATATTGGATGCATCAAGATTCTGCTGCAACTGCTCTTCTTTGATCGCTTTATTTCCAGAGAAGGAAACACTTGCAATGGTTGGACGTTCTTTAACCTGAACGATCAGAACGTTGTTGTCTCGTAATACTTTGATGTCTTCAAAGTTGCCCGAAGTGTAAAGTGCTTTGATAATATCCGCGACATCTTGTGCATCAACGGTATCGCCAATTCGAACGGGCATTTTAAGCAATGCAGCGCCGAGCGCAACGCGTTGAAGCCCTTCAATTTGAATATCCTGCACTACGAAATTCTCGGCACTATGTGCTGAGAGGCTGGTTGCCAATAGTGTCGCGAAAAGGATCTGTTTCATTGCCATATTTATTCTTGTTATTCCTTGCTACAACTTCTGCCTAATGGTTACAAATCACAGGCGACTAAAATCATTAAATATTGCCACAGCCATCAAAGAAAAGATGATCGCCCCACCAATTCGGTATCCCATTTCTTGAATCCTCTCTGGGACAGGACGACGAATAACGGCTTCAATTGCAAAAAACAGTAAGTGTCCGCCATCTAACATTGGCAGTGGTACTAGATTGATAATGCCTAAGTTGACACTAATCAGAGCCAGAAAACCCAAGAAATAGACCAAACCATAGTCAGCGGTAGTTCCAGCTCCTTTGGCAATTGAAATCGGCCCACTCAGATTATTCAACCCCACATCACCGACCACCAGTTTTTTCAACATGCTGACGGTTAAGTTGATCACTTGCTGTGTTTTTTCAACCGCTTTTCCGACTGATTCAAATACACCATATTGCAGCTCAAATCGATAACTTTCCGGCCATTCTGCGACTTTAGGAGCTATTCCCGCAAAACCTATCGTTTTGCCTTGCGGTAACTCACGAACGTCAGGCGTAAGCTCGATAGTCAAGCGTTGTTCATCACGCACAACAACCAATGAAACTGGCTGATTGGGGTGGCTTTGTATCAACTCCACAACTTGCTGCCAATGGTTTATCTTCGCACCGTTGGCTTCGATCAAGGTGTCGCCAACTTCTAACCCGGCCTTCTCTCCGGCGCTGCCTTGAGAAACATTGGTTAGCGTCAGCGATATTTCAGGAACAAATGGTTTAAAACCTAACGCTCCCATAGCAGACTCTGTTTCTGGGTTAAAGTTCCAAGAACGGATATCTAATGTTTTGATTTCATCCACACCAATTTCATTATTGGTTCCGACGGTGAGCGTTAATTGCTCATCACCAATATGGCTAATCAGCCCCATATTGACCGATTCCCAATCTAAGGTATTCACTCCTGAGACTGCTTTGATCTGCATTCCTGGCTCTAAACCCGCTTGAGCGGCGATCGATTGCGGGGCAATTTCGCCAATCACAGGTTTTACCGCTGGAACACCAATTAAGAACACGAGCCAATAGGCAAAAATGGCGAAGAAAAAGTTAAAAGCAGGCCCAGCACTCACGACAGCGACACGTTTCCACAATGGTTTTTGGTCAAAAGCTAAGGGTTTTAATTCAGCTGGAACATCATCAACACGGCTATCGAGCATTTTAACGTAGCCGCCGAGAGGAATAATTGAGAGGTTGTACTCGGTGCCATCTTTGGCTACTCGGCTCCAAAGTGATTTACCAAAGCCAATGGAAAATTTTTCGACTTTAATTCCGCAGCGACGTGCTACCCAAAAATGACCAAATTCATGCACAGCAACCAATATACCTAACGCAATGATGAAAGAGACGAAATTCCACAAAATACCACTCATAATAAATGCTCTTGTATGATTTGCTGGGCAATAGTGCGCGCCATTCTATCGAGCTCTAACAAGCTTTCCAAGTCATAGCAATGTAACTGAGTATGTGCTGCACACACTTTTGACAATACACGTTCATTAACTTGTGCGATATCGGTAAAACGAATTTGCTTATTTAAAAAAGCTTCAACGGCTATTTCGTTGGCTGCATTTAAAGAGGTGGTGGCATGTTGCCCTTGATAGCAAGCATCAATCGCCAATCCCAAACAAGGATAACGCTCGTAGTCCACATCCATAAAACTCAAATTACTTAATTTGGTAAAATCCAGTGCCGGAACACCCGCAGTAATGCGTTCTGGATAAGAGAGAGTTAAAGCAATTGGCGTGGACATATCGGGTTCCCCCATTTGCGCAAGCACCGAACCATCGCGGTACTGCACCATAGAGTGGATCACCGATTGTGGGTGGATTAACACTTTTAATTGCTGTTTCGATGCATTAAACAACCACTTAGCTTCAATATATTCCAAACCTTTGTTCATCATGGTAGCGGAATCAACCGAAATTTTCGGCCCCATCGACCAGTTAGGATGAGCAATCGCTTGCTGTGGTGAAACATCTGCTAACGTGGATACATCACTGTAGCGAAAAGGGCCGCCAGAGCCCGTGAGCAGAATATGTTGCACACCATGTTCTTGTAAATCACAGCGACCCAAAGAGCCTTGAATTTCAGGGGGTAAGCATTGAAAAATCGCGTTATGTTCGCTATCGACAGGGAGCAATTCCGCACCGTGTTTTTCGACCGCATCAATAAACAACTGGCCAGACATCACCAAGGCTTCTTTGTTTGCCAACAAAACACGCTTGCCCGCCTTTACCGCGGCCATGGTTGGTAACAAACCTGCTGCACCAACAATCGCCGCCATCACCGTATCCACCTCATCTAATGCGGCGACGTGGCACATGGCGTCTTCACCAAATAATACGGTTGTTTTTAAGTTCAATGACTGCAATTGAGCTAAAAGCTCATCCGCCGCCTTTTGGTTTGCCATTACCGCATAAACTGGCTGCCAACGCTGGCATAGCTCACGCATTTTATTGACATTATTTCCCGCGGCTAAAGCCACAACGGAAAAGTGTTCGGGATTTTGAGCCACGACTTTTAATGTGCTTGCCCCAATTGAACCTGTGGCCCCGAGAATCGTTAACTTACGCATAGCAACAACCGTGAATTAAGATTGGGGTAAGACAGCTTAACCCAAGCATTAGAAAATGAAATACAGTAGAGCAAAAACAGGAAATGCAGCCGTCAGGCTATCGATACGATCCAAAACGCCGCCATGCCCAGGAATAATATTACTGCTGTCTTTAATTCCTGAAACGCGCTTAAACATACTTTCGACCAGATCACCGAGCACAGAGATAATCACAGTCGCTAATGTAATACCGACCATCGACAGCGTGTTTGTAAACCGGATATCAAACCAATCAGCAGTAAACCACGCCACAATCAATGCCGTAATAATGCCACCAATCAACCCTTCAATGGTTTTATTTGGACTGACTGCTGGTGCCATTTTGTGCTTACCAAAACTTTTGCCCGCAAAATAAGCGCCACTGTCTGCAGCCCAAACAATTAAGCAGACAAATAGCACCAACTTAGCACCGTGGTATGGCTCACTCAAAAAGGCTTCTGCGCGTAAAAAAAGGACGCTCCAGAAAAAAGGAAGTAGCGTAAGCACACCAAAAAGGTGCCTAAGTAGATTGGATTTTTCCCACCATGGACGGGATTTAGGATAGGTAATAGCTAAAAAGCTAGAAAACAGCCACCAAGCCACCCCAACACTTAATATCACATAGTGATTCGAGTTCATGTTGGCTAGGCTAACGGCATCAGGGGAAATCAGTAGGTAACTTGCTCCACCAATGATAATGGCGGGTAACAGCGCCAGATACCTAGATGTCGAATCGATAAACTGCGTCCATTCCCATACACCGACGAGCGCCACAAGGGCCAAAACGGCCATAAATAGGGGGAGTGGCAGTTCAAAAATGCCCAGCATCACCAGTGGAGCTAATATGAGCGCCGTGATAATTCGTTGCTTCAAACTAATGGATCCTTTATTTCTGTTCCATCAATGCCTTAACCTGTTCCCCTGTGCAGCCAAAACGGCGTTCACGGTTAACAAACCAAGTCACTGCTTCAATTAAACTTTCTTCACCAAACTCAGGCCAGTAAATCGGCGTAAAGTACATCTCTGCATAGGCCAATTGCCACAACATAAAATTACTAATACGACATTCACCGCTGGTACGAATGAGCAAATCCACTTCAGGAATATCAGACATCGTTAGCGACTGTGTAATCAGCGTCTCGTCAATCTGATCAGGAGAAAGCTCACCGCTCGCCACTTTGACCGCGATAGAGCGCATTGCTTCTGTGATATCCCATTTTCCGCCATAGTTTGCGGCGATATTAACGACCATGCCACTGTTTGATGAGGTTAACTCTTCTGCCTGAGCGATTTTTGTTTGTAAGCGTGAGCTAAAACGTGTTTTATCACCAATGACTCTAAGACGCAGATTGTTCTTATGCAGTTTTTTTACTTCTGTGGATAGCACAGTAATAAATAACTCCATCAACATGCCTACTTCAGCTTCCGGACGCCGCCAATTTTCACTACTAAAGGCAAACAGAGTAACGGCTTTAATACCCAATTTCGCTGCAGTGGAAATCGTTCTTCGGACCGCTGCTACACCATTCTTATGGCCAAATACACGAGGCTTACCTTGCGCTTTAGCCCAACGGCCATTTCCGTCCATAATGATTGCGATGTGCTGAGGTAATACATCAGATGAGAGGGATGTGTTTTGCATAAGAAATTAATTGATTACCAAACTGATAGGGCAAAATAGCATAAAAAAACGCTGCACTGTGAGCACAGCGTTTTAGAAAGGCTAAAAAGAGCGAATTAAACTTCCATTAACTCTTTTTCTTTTGCAGCAAGAACTTCATCAATTCTCTTAATCGCTACATCGGTAAGTTTTTGAATCTCTTCTTGCGCTTTATGATCTTCGTCTTCAGAGATTTCTTTATCTTTCAGTAGAGCTTTTAAGTCGCCATTGGCATCACGACGAATGTTGCGAACCGCAACGCGACCACCTTCGGCTTCACCACGAACAATTTTCACCAAATTACGACGACGTTCTTCGGTCAGTGGTGGCAGTGGTACACGAATAACCGTACCTGCAGACATTGGGTTTAGACCCAAATCAGACATCAAAATCGCTTTTTCAACTTTTGGCGTCAACTCTTTATCAAAAACAGTGATCGCGAGAGTACGTGCATCTTCAGCTACAACGTTAGCGATTTGATTCAGCGGTGTCGAAGCACCATAGTAATCGACAGAAATGCCGGAGAGTAAACTTGGGTGAGCGCGACCAGTACGTACCTTAGAAAGGTTGTTTTTCAGGGCATCTACGCTCTTATCCATACGCTCTTGAGCGTCTTTCTTGATTTCGTTAATCACAAATATCACCTACTTGTTTTTTTGTTTTGGAGTGATTAGTCAGCGGTGCTAATTAGTGTACCTTCCGCTTCACCCATTACCACGCGACGTAGTGCGCCCGGTTTGTTCATATTAAATACGCGGATTGGCATTTTATGGTCACGCGCTAGCGTAAACGCGGCCAAGTCCATCACTTTTAGCTCTTTTTCAAGCACGGTTGTATAAGACAGCTTATCATACAGTTCTGCGTCTGGGTTTGCCACTGGGTCTGCACTAAATACGCCATCTACTTTTGTCGCTTTTAGAACCACATCCGCTTCAATTTCAATACCGCGCAAACAGGCAGCAGAATCAGTTGTAAAGAATGGGTTACCAGTACCCGCAGAGAAGATCACAACACGGCCTTGACGTAGTTGGCTGATAGCATCGGCCCAATTGTAATCGTCACACACACCTTTAAGAGGAATGGCAGACATCACGCGCGCATTCACATAAGCACGGTGCAAAGCATCACGCATTGCCAAACCATTCATTACGGTTGCCAGCATTCCCATGTGGTCGCCCACAACACGGTTCATGCCCGCTTCAGCAAGACCTGCGCCACGGAATAAGTTACCGCCGCCGATGACAACACCCACTTGAACACCCAGTTCAACCAGTTCTTTTACTTCCTGTGCCATGCGATCTAACACCGCAGGATCAATACCAAAACCTTCTTCGCCTTGTAGCGCTTCACCGCTAAGTTTTAACAGGATACGTTGATAGGCTGGTTTAGGGTTCGTAGTCATGGAGCTTACCTTCCAAATAGAGAGTTGTTAATTAACAGTCATGATTTAAAACTGAATACTGAATTCTAAATCATCACAATTAGTCTCAATATGCCATTCGTAAAAAGACCGCAGCCTTGGCTACGGTCTTTTTTTAGGCAAAATCGCTAGGATTAACCTTTTTGAACCATTGCAACTTCTTCAGCGAAGCTAAGTTCTTGAGCTTTCTCAATACCTTCACCAACTTCTAGACGTACGAAGTTAGTAACGGTTGCGCCTTTAGCTTTCAGCATTGCGCCAACAGTTTGAGAAGGATCCATGATGAACGCTTGACCAGTAAGTGATACTTCACCTGTGAACTTAGTCATGCGGCCTTCAACCATTTTCTCAGCAATTGCCGCTGGCTTGCCAGATTGCATTGCGATTTCGATTTGGATTTCACGCTCTTTAGCCACAACCTCTGCTGGTACATCTTCAGGGTTCACGTACTCAGGTTTTGCAGCAGCAACGTGCATTGCTACGTGTTTGATGGTCTCTTCATCCGCTTCACCAGCAACCACAACACCGATACGGTCGCCATGGCGGTATGAACCTACTTTAGCGCCTTCGATGTAATGAACGCGACGGATAGTGATGTTTTCACCAATTTTAGCAACAAGAGCAATACGTGCTTCTTCAAATTTAGCTTGAAGTGCTGCGATATCTAGACGCTCAGCAAGTGCAACCGCTAGAACTTCGTTAGCAAACGCTAGGAAGCTTGAATCTTTTGCTACGAAGTCAGTTTGGCAGTTCACTTCTAGAAGTGCTGCAAAACCATCAGCTTCTTTAATTAGGATAGTACCTTCAGCTGCGATGTTACCTGCTTTTTTCGCTGCTTTAGCTGCGCCGCTTTTGCGCATGTTTTCAATTGCTAGTTCGATGTCAGCGTTTGCTTCTACAAGCGCTTTTTTACATTCCATCATACCTGCGCCAGTACGCTCGCGCAGTTCTTTTACTAGAGCAGCAGTTACAGTTGCCATTCTCTATTCCTCAGTTGATTCTGGTGGTAAAAATCAGGGGCCGATTGTTTGGCCCCTGATGCTAACTATAACTTGTTCAATGCATCAATCGTGTGACACATATAATCAAGTGTGACTCAGAGCCGCTATTATTCTGCTTCTACGAAACCGTCTTTTGCAGCAGCAAGTGCAGCTGCATCTTTGTTACGACCTTCGTTAACCGTTTCTGCAACAGCATTTAGGTAAAGCTGGATTGCACGGATTGCGTCGTCGTTACCAGGGATAATGTAGTCAACGCCATCTGGGTTAGAGTTAGTATCAACAACAGCGTAAACTGGGATACCTAGGTTGTTTGCTTCTTTAACTGCAATGTGCTCGTGATCTGCATCGATAACGAATAGTGCGTCAGGTAGACCGCCCATATCTTTGATACCACCAAGAGATTTCTCTAGCTTCTCCATTTCACGAGTACGCATTAGAGCTTCTTTCTTAGTTAGCTTATCAAAAGTGCCATCTGTTGCTTGAATTTCAAGCTCTTTTAGACGCTTGATTGACTGACGAACAGTTTTCCAGTTAGTTAGCATGCCGCCCAACCAGCGGTTGTTAACGTAGAATTGGTTGCTTGCGATAGCCGCTTCTTTAACAGCTTCAGATGCTGCGCGTTTAGTACCAACGAAAAGAACTTTACCTTTTTTCTCGCCAACTTTTTGTAGCTCAGCTAGAGCTTCGTTGAACATAGGAACAGTTTTTTCTAAGTTGATGATGTGAACACGGCTACGAGCACCAAAAATGAATGGCTTCATTTTTGGGTTCCAGTAACGAGTCTGGTGACCGAAGTGAACACCAGCTTTTAGCATGTCGCGCATTGATACAGTTGCCATTTAAAAATCCTCTATGGGGTTAGGCCTCCACATTCCCCATGTATCCGACCCCTAACATCTATTCGGTTGTTGCCGATAGTTTTATTGTTGGAGCACCCCGGAACACGTGTCGGAATGTGTGTGATTTAAAGATAATGTGTTTAGAAAGGAAGGTGGGCTTCGTCATTTCAGAAGAAAACGCACTTCGATTCCGGCGCGCTTTATACCATATTTAGCCCTTCTCTGGCTAGAAAAAAATACGACACATCATGGCTTAGGTAAGCTGTAGTTATGCAAACAATTCTTACTTACCGACAGGGATCCCTTGCGATTCATCCATGCACTGCTAGAATAACGCCCATTCGCACAGTTAAGTGCTTAAGAATTAATGCATAGAGAAAGCCGATGTCTGTAAAAATCAAAACTGCTGAAGAAATAGCCAAAATGCGCGTCGCGGGTAAACTGGCTGCCGATGTCCTTGAGATGATTGAACCGCATGTAAAAGTGGGCATCACCACTGAAGAACTTGACCAGATCTGCCACAAGTACATCACTGAAGTACAGCAAGCTATTCCAGCACCATTGAATTACCACGGTTTTCCTAAATCGATCTGTACCTCTATCAATCACATTGTTTGTCACGGTATTCCGGCAACTCAAGATACGCAGTATGGGCAATTACAGCGTCCAGCGGTACTGAAAGAGGGTGATATTCTGAACATTGATATCACAGTCATTAAAGATGGCTACCACGGTGATACCTCAAAGATGTTCTTTGTCGGTGAAGTGTCGCCAGCAGATAAGCGCCTATGTCTTGTTGCGCAAGAGTGTCTTTATATCGGCATGAAGAAGGTCAAACCCGGAGTTCAATTGGGTGAGATTGGTACTGCGATCGAAAAACACATTAAAACCAATAATAAAAATAACCCACGCCTTAAATTTTCGATTGTGAAAGATTATTGCGGTCACGGTATTGGCGCTCAATTTCATGAAGAACCACAAGTGGTTCACTATAAAAACGGCGACAGAACCGTACTGCGTGAAGGGATGATTTTCACTATCGAGCCAATGATTAATGCGGGTAAATTTGGTTGCCGCCTTGATGATGAAGACAATTGGACGGTTTACACCGCTGATGGCAAAAACTCAGCGCAGTGGGAACACACCATTTTGGTTACCGCCACTGGCTGTGAAGTGCTGACGCTGCGTGAAGAAGAAACCATTCCGCGTCTGATGCATAACGCCTAATTACATCGAACCAAAACCTTATCAATCAATATCCCTCTTGCAGGGATATTTTTTTATCTGCAGTGATTTGATACAGTCAGTCTACGTTGTGACATATCACTAGCATGGATTGCCGTTATGCCTTTTCAGTCTCCCCTCACCTTTACTGACACACAACTCACTATCGGCGAGCTTAAACAACAACTTGAACAGTTCACTCAGCATCAGAAACATCAATTTTTGCACCACCATCCGGTCAACGACTTGGTATTAGGCCGCTCTGAATATATGGATCAACTGCTCTACAGGTTATGGGAACATTATTCATTTTCGCAGGTTCCAGACATCGGTTTAGTGGCCGTCGGAGGCTATGGCCGCGGTGAACTTCATCCTCTTTCGGACATCGATATTCTGGTCGTCTCCAATCATACTTTACCCGCTGAACTCGGCAGTAAAATTAGCGAATTCATTACCCTGTTGTGGGATTTGCGTTTAGAAGTAGGCCATGCCGTGCGTACCGTGCAGCAGTGCGCTGAAATTGGCCGTGAAGATTTAACCGTCGCGACAAACTTACAAGAAGCTCGGTTATTATGTGGCAGCGAAGAGACATTTTATAAACTCAAGATGTTGATTCATTCCGAATCGTTTTGGCCAAGCGAAACCTTTTACCGTGCCAAAATTCAAGAGCAGCGCGACCGACACGCTCGTTACCATGACACCACTTATAACCTTGAACCCGATATCAAATCGACTCCTGGAGGCTTGAGGGACATTCATACTTTAAGCTGGGTGGCTAGACGTCACTTTGGTGCAACATCACTGTTTGAAATGAGTCGTTTTGGTTTTTTAACTGATGCTGAATATCGTGAGCTAGTAGAGTGCCAAGACTTTTTATGGCGCGTGCGCTTTGCGCTGCACATTGAATTAAAACGCTATGACAATCGGCTTATTTTTGCTCATCAAGCTCAAGTGGCAGAACATCTGGGCTTTACTGGTGAAGGGAATCGCGCAGTCGAGATGATGATGAAAGAGTTCTACCGTACGCTACGTCGTGTTGCGGAACTCAACAAAATGCTCCTGCGTCTGTTTGATCAAGCCATACTCAATAACGGCGAAGAAGCTGTGGCAGAAATTTTAGATGATGATTTTCAACGTCGTGGCAACTTAATAGAAGCTCGTAAACCCGCGCTTTTCCAAGCTCGTCCAGAAACAATTTTGGATATGTTTATTCATATCGCCAATGATTCCAGCATCGAAAGCGTCGCGCCCACAACCATGCGCCAGTTACGTACAGCCAGAAGGCGGCTCAATAAATTCCTGCACACCATTCCCGAAGCGCGTGAGAAATTCATGGCATTGGTACGTCACCCTAACGCACTACATCGTGCGTTCAGCCTGATGCATAAATTAGGCGTGCTCGCCGCTTATCTTCCCCAATGGAGCCAAATTGTTGGACAAATGCAGTTCGACCTATTCCATGTTTATACGGTCGATGAACACAGCATTCGTCTTCTCAAACACATCAATACCTTTAGCTACGCACAAAATCACGATAAACACCCCATCTGTTGCGAAGTTTACCCACGTCTCCAGAAAAAAGAGATGCTGATTCTGGCCGCTATTTTTCACGACATTGCCAAAGGGCGTGGCGGCGATCACTCTGAAATCGGTGCGGTAGAAGCCTATGATTTTTGTATTGAACACGGTTTATCAAAACCTGAAGCAAAATTAGTTTCTTGGCTGGTACAAAACCACCTCTTGATGTCGGTAACGGCGCAAAGACGCGACATTTACGACCCAGATGTCATTACCGAATTTGCCAAAAAAGTGCGCGATGAAGAGTATCTCGAACATCTTGTTTGCCTGACCGTCGCGGACATCTGCGCTACTAACCCTGAGCTTTGGAACAGTTGGAAACGCACCTTGCTGGCAGAGCTATATCACTCAACACAGCGGGCACTTAGGCGTGGGCTTGAAAACCCGGTAGATGTGCGCGATCGCATTCGCCACAACCAACAAATGGCATCCGCATTGCTTCGTAAAGAAGGCTACAGCGCACGTGAAATTGAAGTGCTTTGGCAGCGCTTTAAAGCCGATTACTTTTTGCGTCACACTCACAAGCAGATCGCTTGGCATTGTGAGCACCTACTCAAACATAGTGACCCAAGCCAACCGCTGATCCTGATGAGCAAAAAAGCCACTCGTGGCGGCACTGAATTGTTTGTTTACACTAAAGATCAACCCGCCCTCTTTGCGACTGTAGTTGCTGAACTGGACCGTCGAAATCTCAATGTTCATGATGCGCAGATCATGTCGAGTAAAGATGGCTACGTCCTTGATACCTTCATGGTACTGGATCAAAACGGCCATGCAATTGACGAAGAGTGTCACCCATCGTTGATCAAACACCTACTCAGTGGGCTAGAAACGGGTTGGCAGAACAAACTGAAATTGCGCCGCACGCCACGTAACTTGCAACATTTTAAAGTCAAAACTAAAGTCGATTTTTTACCCACCAAAAGCAATAAACGAACCTTAATGGAATTAGTCGCACTTGATACTCCGGGACTGCTGGCAACGGTCGGAGCCACATTTGCTGACTTAAACATTAACCTGCATGGTGCAAAAATCACCACCATTGGCGAACGAGCAGAAGATTTGTTTATTCTCACCGGTTCGCAAGGCGGAAAATTGAGTGAAGAAGAAGAGTGCACGTTACGTGAAATGCTGATTAAAAATGTTTCTGAACTCGCGCCAAATTAAACGGAAAAGGAAAGCGATCTGGTCCACAACTTGAACCATTGATATCACGATGAACTATCTCGGGCGAGCATGGACTGCTACATTGAAATGGTTCATTGATGTGTCACAAAATACAATAGAGGTTGCCTATGTATCCCTACCTCACCGGTTTAGGCATTCAAGATCCTAAACAGATTGAGCGCTATTCACTTCGTCAAGAAGCCCATAAAGATGTGTTGAAGATTTACTTTCATAAGCAGAAAGGCGAGCTGTTCGCTAAAAGCGTGAAATTTAAATACCCTCGACAAGTAAAAAATGTATTGGTCGATAGCGGCAGCCATCAATACAAAGAGGTGACGGAGATCAACCGTAATTTAACCTTGGTGATTGATGAACTAAATAAAATCACTAAGCCGGTTCCTATGAGTGATCTCGATCTGAAGCAAAAAATATTGACCGACTTGCGCCATTTGGAAAAAGTGGTCACGAGCAAAATCGCTGAAATTGAAGCTGACTTAGAGACGCTAAAATAGTCTCAAGACGGTAAAGTAACTTTAGATACCCAGAGCATCGAATAACCCTGTTTCAGATAACTCTTCACTGACAAAAAAGGTTCCCAAAGGAACCTTTTTTGTTGATAAGTCTAAGCCGTCAATCAATATTGAACGCTGATCATGTTATAACCAACCCGCCCAAAAGCCGACCCAATACAGCGCAATCGCGGATACAACACCAGCCACGATATCATCGAGCATAATCCCCAAACCACCATGCACTCGTTTATCTAACCAACTAATCGGCCACGGTTTGAGCATATCGAAAAAGCGAAACAGCACGAATCCAGCCACCAGCCATTTCCAATCTAAACTGGGCAATTCAAACAGTGGCACGACTAGCATTGTTATCCAAAAACCGGCAAATTCATCCCACACAATCGAACCGTGGTCATGCACTTTCATGTCGTCAGAAGTCACTTGGCAAATTTTCACGCCCACCAAGCAAGCCAGCACAACCACAGCACAATATACAGTGAGAGGGAGCTGTACTAACAGTAAATAAAAAGGCACTGAGGCAAGCGTTCCCATTGTGCCGGGCACGATAGGCGATAGGCCACTGCCAAAACCCGTGGCCAAAAGATGCCAAGGGTTCTTTAATGAGATTAATGCGATAGGGTTTGTCATCCGTTCACCTTAAAATGATCATAGCCGCTTAACTGCCAATTGAGTTTTTTTCCTTGATGCTGAAGCTCAAAAATACCCTGCGGGCGAATTTGGCCAATGCAACTCACCTTACAACCGCAATGAGCAAGCGCACTTTCGATGGAACCTCGGTTATGCTCTGGAACAGTGAAACACAACTCATACTCTTCACCGCTGGTTAGTGCATATTGCTGTGCTATTTGTCTCTCGCCCACAAACTGCAACAGCTCTTGCGAAATAGGCAACGCACCGACATCTAAACTCACCCCAACATTTGAACGATGCAAAATATGCTTGAGATCAGACACCAAACCATCGGAAATATCAATTGCAGAAGAAGCCAAATGAAGCAATGCTTGGCCAGCAAGAATTCTTGGCGTTGAGAGATAGTGACGCTTTTCAAGCTCTTGGGCAAAAGGTTTATGGCGTAAGCTTGGGTCAAGAACCACATCGAGCCCAGCTTGGCTATCACCGAGTTCACCAGTGACGTAAACCCAATCTCCCACTTTGGCTCCACTGCGCAGCAGCGCCAATTCTTGTGGCACAAAACCTTGTACTGTCAAGGTAATGCTCAGTGGTCCTTTGGTTGTATCCCCACCAATTAGCTGAATATTGTAGTAATTCGCAAGTTCGAAAAAAGCATCACAAAAGGGTTTTAGCCATGCTTCATCGACACTAGGTAGAGTGAGTGCGAGCGATACCCAAGCAGGCGTTGCCCCCATCGCAGCCAAATCACTGATGTTAGATGACAATGCTTTATGAGCCACCCAAGCCGGATTCGCATCGGTTAAAAAATGAGTGCCTGCGACTAAGGTGTCGGTACTGATGGCGATCCGAACATTTTCTGGTGCTTTGACCAATGCACAATCATCTCCTAGAGCAAGAGAGACATCTTTACGTTGTGACTGACGGTTAGAGAAATAGGTATCGATTAAATTGAATTCACCGAACATAAAAAATTCCCTGCCCTGAGTTTTTATTATGTACATCATTTCTCATCGCTTAGGGCTTTCGCGGAGAAAGATCCGTCATAAAAAAGGTCAGCGAATGCTGACCTTTTATTTTAAAACGACTTATTATTTTTTGCGTACATGTGGGGCGGCTTTATCAAGCACGCCATTCACAAATTTATGGCTATCTTCAGCAGCAAATACTTTTGCTAACTCAATCGCCTCATTGATGACCACTTTATATGGCACATCATCGCGACGAGTCATTTCGTACATGGCTAAACGAAGTAACGCCAATTCCATCATGTCTAAGTCTTGCATTGGACGAGACACGAAAGGACGCAATTTGCTATCTAGCTCGGTGTGGCTTAGCACTACACCCGTGAGTAGATCACGGAAATATGCAACGTCGGTTTCTGGAGCCGCTAACGCTGGCTCAGCAGCATGATGCTCTTCTTCATCATACTTACCACCCGAGAGGAATTGCTCTTCGATAGTGGCAACATTTTCTTTTGTAATTTGCCAAGAATAAATTGCTTGTAGCGCAAATTGACGTGCATTACGACGTGCGGCTGGTTTCACACTGGCCCCCATTAGGAATCGATTTCTGAAAGAACGTTAATCATCTCAAGCGCGCTTAGTGCAGCTTCTGCACCTTTGTTACCAGCCTTGGTTCCCGCGCGTTCAATGGCTTGATCGATGGTATCAACAGTTAGAACACCAAATGCTACTGGAAGGCTGTATTCCAGAGACACTTGCGCCAAACCTTTATTGCATTCACTGCACACATAATCAAAGTGTGGCGTACCACCACGAATCACAGTGCCAAGAGACACGATAGCGTCGTATTTACCCGTTTTTGCTACGCGTTGAGCAGTAAGAGGTAATTCGACAGCACCAGGGCAGCGAACAACAGTAATATTGTCATCGCTAACTTGTCCGTGACGCTTTAAAGTATCGATTGCACCAGAAAGCAGGCTTTCGTTAATAAAACTGTTGAAACGAGAAATAACGATAGCAATTTTTGCATTTGGTGCGGGGAAACCACCCTCGATCACTTTCATAAGCCTTCCTTTAACTATATAAACAAGTGAGAATCGCCGGATTCTAGCACAATTTTGTGAGCAATATCTAATGGAAATTCGGCTTAGACGGCAAACCAAGCGGCTAATCAGCGAAATAATAAAGGAAGCGTTGGGCTTCCTTTATTGGTTTTATTACGGTGTATTTTTAAATGTGACCTTAGGTTCTAAGCGCTAAAACGAGATGACGTTATTGGCAAACATACTCAGTCACATTCAAGCCGAAACCGCCTAAAGCGTGATACTTTTTATTGGCTGAAGAGAGTAAACGCATATCACGAACACCTAAATCCGCCAGAATTTGTGAACCAATCCCCACACGGCGTGAAGTACCTTGTTTTTTCGCTAAAGTAGGCGCTTGGCCTTTGTCTTGTTGCTCAAACATTTTAACGCGATGGATCAATAAGTCGCTCGACTCTTCATTACCTAAAATGACCAATACGCCGCCCTCTTGGCCGATACGCTGCATCGCTTTATCTAAAGTCCAACTGCGTTCAGCATTGCGATCGCTACGCAGTAAATCGGTAAAGGTATCGTGCAGATGAACTCGCACCAATGGCGCTTGACCATCCAATGTGCCTTTTTGCAATGCGTAGTGGATCTGATTATCAATCACGTCGCGGTAAGTGATCAGTTCAAATTCACCGTATTCTGTCGGCAACTTGCACTGTGCAACACGCTCAATGGTCGTCTCCGTATTGTTACGGTATTCAATCAGATCAGCAATCGTACCGAGTTTTAAACCATGTTGCTCGGCAAACACTTCAAGATCAGGGCGACGCGCCATGGTGCCATCATCATTTAAAATTTCGACGATCACAGAGGCGGGCTCTAATCCCGCAAGGCGCGCTAAATCACAACCGGCTTCCGTGTGTCCAGCGCGAGTTAAAACGCCCCCCTCTTGCGCAGCCAGTGGGAAAATGTGCCCAGGTTGCACTAAGTCTGAAGCTTTCGCCTCTTTCGCCACCGCAGCTTGTACCGTCACGGCTCGATCGGCCGCTGAAATGCCGGTGGTTACGCCTTCGGCCGCTTCAATCGAGACGGTAAAATTGGTGGTGTATTGAGCATTATTATCCTGCACCATAGGAGCCAAGCCTAAACGCTGACAACGAGCTTTAGTCATGGTTAAGCAGATCAGGCCACGACCAAATTTAGCCATAAAATTAATCGCTTCAGGAGTAACGTGCTCGGCGGCCATGATCAAGTCACCTTCGTTCTCACGATCTTCGTCATCCATTAAGATGACCATTTTCCCAAGGCGAATATCTTCAATGATCTCTTGCGGGGTACTTATTGGCATACTCTATTTTCCTATCGCTGAACTATTTTCCGCACAGTCCCTGACTTAGCTTTATCCACGACCGTGGTGGCATGGGACAATGCGCGGTTTACGCAAAACCATTTTGTTGTAAAAATGCTAAGCTAATTTTTGACTCTGGTGTCTCTTCATCTTGCTGGTTTTGCAGCAAACGCTCCATATAACGCGCGAGCACATCCACTTCCAAATTCACTTTACGCCCAACATGAAACGCATCAATGGTCGTTTCGGCAGAAGTGTGAGGCACTATGGTCAGCTTAAAGGCATTCTTTCTTAAATCATTCACAGTGAGGCTGATACCATCTACTGTAATTGAGCCTTTTTCAGCCACGTATTTATTCAATGCCGGTGGGATCGCTACCCAAAACTCTATCGAACGACCAACGGGATTACGTTCAATGATTTCACCAACACCGTCAACGTGCCCAGAAACAATGTGTCCACCAAAACGAGTGGTGGGCAACATGGCTTTTTCTAGGTTGACCTTGTCACCAACTTGATAGTGAGCAAACCCGGTTTTGTTGAGCGTTTCTAGTGAGAGATCCGCTGTATATTGAGTGCTGTTATAATCTACCACGGTCAAACAGACACCATTTGTGGCAATACTGTCACCAAGTTTGACATCGCTCATATCAAGATGACCGACTTTCACGGTCACACTGATGTCTTCACCTTTGGGCGTAATCGCGGCAAGTGTACCTACCGCCTCGATAATTCCTGTAAACATGCTATTTATCTTTTATTTTAGGTACGGCAATGATCCGAATATCCGGCCCAACTTGTCGTACATCTTTGATGATTAACTCTAGCGTATCCGCCATGGAAGATAGCCCCAAAGCACCAAATAGCCCCCGACCATCACTACCCATGATTTTAGGCGCTAAGTACAAAATGATCTCATCGACCAATTGGGCTTGGATCAGTGAACGAGCCAGTGTGGCACCAGCTTCTACCCAGAGATGATTCATTTGTGACTGCTCAGCTAAATAAGCTAAGGTATCCGCTAACTCAAATTGTGTCTGGTTGCTATTGAGCAATGACGTATGTTCAGTGCCAAGCACCAATACTTCACCGGAATGTTGATACAGCTTTAGACCATCATGGAGTTGGTTTTGCCTGTCAAGAATGACTCGCACTGGTTGGCGTAACTGATGTTGTGGGTAGTTCACTTGCACTGATGGAGGCAGTTCATCCCAACGCACAGTCAATGAAGCATCATCTTCAATCACTGTTTTGCTGGTCGATAAAATCCCACCCGCTTTGGCGCGAAATTTTTGCACATCTCGCCGCGCGGCCGCTGAAGTGATCCATTGACTCTGACCATTATTGAGTGCCGTTTGTCCATCAAGACTTGCGGCCATTTTCAATTGGACAAAGGGCATCCCACTTGTCATGCGTTTAATAAAACCCGGATTGAGCGCGATGGCATCCGCTTCTAACAAACCGACTTCGACTTCAATCCCAGCGTCATGCAGCATTTGAATACCACGCCCAGCGACTTGAGGATTCGGATCTTGCATTGCGCAAATCACTTTCGCCACTTTGGCGTTAATCAAGCCTTCAGCGCAAGGCGGTGTACGGCCATGATGCGAGCAAGGCTCTAAAGTGACATAAGCGGTAGCGCCTTGCGCTTGCTCTTTTGCCATGCGTAAGGCGTGCACTTCGGCATGCGGCTCACCAGCACGCGCATGAAAACCTTCACCAACAATCTGCTCTCCTTGAGTGATCACGCAGCCGACATTGGGGTTAGGTTGAGTGGTAAAAACGCCACCTTTGGCAAGCTCAATGGCTCGCGACATCATTTGATAATCAAAAGGAGTAAACATAAGCGATTAATCTTCCAGCTTCGCGATTTCTTCACCAAACTCACGAATATCTTCAAAACTGCGATACACGGAGGCAAAGCGGATGTAAGCGACTTTATCGAGTACTTTGAGCTGCTCCATCACCAAGTTACCAATCATTTTACTTGGGACTTCTCGCTCACCAGTAGCTCGCAACTGAGATTTAATCATACTGATTGCAAGCTCAATCGCATCGGCGCTGACGGGGCGTTTTTCTAATGCTCGCTGTATACCACCGACCATTTTATCTTCGTTAAACGGTTCACGATTTCCATTTGATTTGATGACTCTTGGCATCAAGAGCTCGGCCGATTCAAACGTGGTAAAACGTTCATTACATGCCAAACATTGACGGCGACGGCGCACTTGATGGCCATCTGCGACAAGACGAGAATCAATCACTTTGGTATCGTTCTCTGAACAAAAAGGACAATGCATATCACCTCCATAGCAATGAGCATCAGTGTACCGGAATTAGTACGCAAGTTGAACGCAAAAGGGGCATCAGCCCCTTTTCAATCTCTATTTTGTTAACAACCACACTTTGCGTTATCCATAACGAAAAGAACTTAACGGCGTGATAAGTAATTGGCTTTGCCAACCCACTTGTAACTGGTCAACTCTTCTAAGCCCATCGGCCCGCGAGCGTGCAATTTTTGGGTCGAAACGGCCACTTCAGCACCTAAACCAAATTGAGCCCCATCGGTAAAACGCGTCGAAGCATTGACATACACTGCAGCAGAGCCCGCTGAATTAATAAACAGCTCTGCATTAAATAGGTCATTTGTCATGATCGCATCCGAATGGCTTGCATTGTGTTCACGCATATGTTCAATCGCTTGCTGCACGTCATCGACCACTTTGACGCCCAAAGTGTAACTTAGCCATTCGGTGTCAAAATCGCCTTCAACGGCCTCTCTCAACTGTTTCGCATGGCTCATGCAGGCTTGGGCTTTTGGCTCAACAACGAAGGTCACTTGATCATTAAGTCGTAGCACCAGTTTTGCCAAAAATTCACTCGCAATCGCTTGATGAACCAGCAAAGTATCCAGTGCGTTGCACGCAGAAGGGCGCTGAATTTTGGCGTTTTCAATTACCTCGACTGATTTGTCCAGATCCGCCGATTGGTCAACAAAAATATGGCTAATGCCAAAACCACCAATAATCACCGGAATCGTGCTGTTTTCTTTGCACATTTTATGTAGGCTAGCGCCGCCGCGCGGAATGATCATATCAACATATTCATCCAGCTTGAGCAGCTGTGAAACCAGTTCGCGATCCGGTTTTTCAATATACTGCACCGCAGCCGCTGGAAGTTGCGCTTTTTCTAGCGCCGATTGAATAACGTTGACTAGCGCCATATTGGAGAAAAAGGTCTCTTTCCCTCCCCGTAAAATACTGGCGTTACCCGTTTTTAAACACAGTGCTGCAATATCAATGGTTACATTCGGACGCGCTTCATAAATAACGCCCACCACACCTAACGGTACTCGGCGGCGAGACAATGACAATCCGTTTTCAAGCACTCGGCTATCGATTTCACTACCGACAGGGTCATTGAGATTAATCACATTACGCACGTCATTAGCAATGGCTTGCAGGCGCGATTCATTGAGCAATAGGCGATCAAGCATGGCATCGTTCAACCCGGCTTGGCGGGCCAGTCCGATATCTTGAGCATTCGCTTTTAAAATCGCGGCGCTCTGCGCCTCCAGTTCATCGGCAATGATCGCTAATGCATTGTTTTTTTGTGTCGTTGAAACGGTAGCGAGCTGGAAAGCGGCCTGTTTGGCGGCTTTACCCATTATGGTTAAATCCACTTTCTTTTCCTTACTATTCTTGGATCACAACAAGATCATCGCGATGAATGACTTCTGAGCCATAATCGTAACCTAAAATGCCTCCGATATCTTTGCTGTGTTTGCCCGCGATTTTGGCTAAGTCTTGGCTGGAATAAGCGGCGATGCCACGGGCAATTAATACGCCTTGTTTATCGGTTACTCGCGCCACTTCACCACGTGCAAAAGTACCACTGACATTCACTACCCCTTTCGCTAATAAGCTACTGCCATTCGCGACTACAGCGTTGACGGCTCCGCCATCAATGACAATGTCACCAGAAGCGGCAGGACCCGCTAAAATCCAGCGTTTGCGGTTTTCTAACGCTTCGGTACATGGCAAGAAACGGGTGCCTTGCGGCGCATCACTTAAAGAATCAAAAATAACGTTGCTGGCACGCCCTGCGGCGATAATGACTTCAATCCCTGCACGACGAGCAATATCAGCGGCCTGAAGCTTAGTTGCCATACCTCCGGTGCCAAGCGTAGTACCACTACCCCCAGCGATTTTACGCAAGGTATCATCAATGGTTTTGACTTCTTTAATTAGTTCAGCGTTAGGATCTTTACGCGGGTCTGCGGTGAAGAGCCCTTTTTGGTCAGTGAGCAGCAATAGTTTATCGGCACCGCATAAAATACCGACCAGGGCTGACAAATTGTCGTTGTCGCCCACTTTGATTTCACTGGTTGCCACTGCATCATTTTCGTTGACGACGGGAATAATATCGTGCTCGACCAAAGCATTAATGGTATCTCGTGCATTCAAAAAACGCTCACGATCTTCTAGATCGGCACGAGTCAGTAGCATTTGACCTATTTTAATCCCATAGATGGCAAAAAGAGATTCCCATGCTTGAATCAGTTGACTCTGCCCAACCGCAGCAAGCAACTGTTTGCTAGCCATTGCGTTGGGGAGTGCGGGGTAACCTAAGTGTTCTCGACCAGCGGCAATTGCGCCCGACGATACAATCACCACTGAGTGGCCTTGCTTTTTCAGTTCAGCACATTGACGGACAAGCTCAACCATATGAGCTCTATCTAACGCCAAAGTACCACCGGTTAATACACTGGTTCCTAGCTTCACAACGATTGTTTGAAGTTGCACCGCTTTTCCGCTTTGTTGATTCGTTGTCATGATTTCTTCTGAAATGGAAAACACATAAGAGCTGATGTTTTAGCAATCAAAGCAATAATTCACAAGTAGAAAAGGTGCTAAAAAGCACCTTTTTCATCACGAGGGTAAGGGGATAACGAAAATCAGACGAATTCAGCGGAATCTTGTGCAATCTCAACACTCAATTCAAAGCGCTCATAGAGACTCGCTACCAGTTTGGCATGAAACTCTTCTTGGGTACGTTTGACTTCAGAAAATACGGATTTAGGAATCGCGTCGGCATCCCACGCGCCAGCTAAGTTGTAACGTCCTGTATGATACTTAGCCTCAAACCCTGATTCTTTCTTAGTAAGTTCCAGCCACCAGCCCCAAAACTCTCGTTTTTCTGGGGATTTTTTGTCATTAACGCAAGACGCAAGGCAATCAAATAAGTAGTGATCCTCACGACATTGGCCTTCTCGTAAATAAGGTCCAATAGCTTTTAAAGCAGACAATAAGCGATAATGAGTCGGGGTGTGGGTCATTTCTGACATATTGACTCTCCATTTCAATGTTAAGAACGATCATTATTTTTATTAATCATATGCTTGTTACCGCATACCAATATCATGCTTAACTAATTTAGTAGAAAAGTCACCTAAATAGCTCATCTTCTAACCACTTTATCGCTAAATCGAGGGATTGCTCATATCCTTGTGTAATTGTTTTGCTTTTTATCTGTTTCGCTTTGCCATATTCACTAAAAATTGCAACTAATTGATTATCTGAATAGGGTGAAATGGGATCACCTTCTAATCCTAAAGCCAAAATCGGAACTTTAGTTCGCCTACTGGTTAAAAAACCTTGCACTTTCAGTGACCACGCTCGCATCAACCCAGCAAGGCTATTAATATCCACCACGTCTTTACCTAAACGAGACGCCAGCACATCAATATACATTTTGGGCATTTTTTTCAATTTTTCTGGCGAAGCTAAAATATCGTGGATAGGTGCACCTAATGAAACACAAGCCTTGATTTTATCTTGCTCTAGAAAAGAGAGCCTGATCATAGAGTTACCACCAAATCGAAATCCAACAAGCCCCACTTTTCGATGATCAACCCAAGGCAAGCTTTCCAGTTCATTGAGTACGGCTTGATGCAGACATGAAGAATCTTCAGTTAAAGGCCAATGGGAGCTATGACCTACGGAGGGCATATCAATGGTTAACATCGCAATATCTCTAGGCGCGAGATAATCTCTAAACAAACGCCACATATCCGTCTGCAAACTGTCTAAACCGGCACTAACCAAAACGACCGGATGAGGCCTATCGGTATTGGGCAAATGCAAATTAGCGACTATTTTTTTGTTCTTATAGGGTACTTCAATCTGCTTAATCACATAACGAGTCAATTTGGCCGCTTCGTTATAAGCGCTGTTTGACAGTATCTGTGCCTGCAAGGATAAATTATCATTTTTTAGATGCGGATAACCAGCAATGCTAAAGCAGAGCGACGCGGAAAAAAGTTCATTGGCCGCCTCTTCGTCTTGCTTGTCATTAGCGCGCTTTTGGTGACGCATACCCAGCTTAGTCCACTCGTATGCCCAGTTACCACTGTGATAGCCCATAACCGTATCTAACCAATCCGCTTCGGTTCGCGAATGTTTCGAAGAGGCAATGCGGGCGAGAACTTCTTCTTGCTCTACAGGATCAACACCTTGCCATATCCACTGTAAACGCCTGAGATTTCGATACCAAACGTACCCTTCTTGTTGTTTTTTAAGATCCAAAATTTCTTGGCTACTTGGCATATAGCGAATTAATGCCGAGGTTTCTTGAGCTTGCTTGTGTTTCTGGAACAAGGTTTCAGAAAGATTTTGGCTGTTAGATTCAGACATAAGTCGATTCAATTGAGAGCGGTGCTCTAATAGTAATAAAAAAAATGGCCCGATAAAGGGCCATTTTCAAATAAACGCAAGAAAAGCATTACTTTTGTTTACGGTTAATCGGTTCTGCGTATTGAATCGTCATATCCCATGGCTGCTCAATCCACGTATCTTGAGCAATATCCACAACATAATCATCTAACAAGCTTACGCCAGAAGGCTTCGCACACACCGCAATCAATTTCGCTTTAGGATACATTTCACGTAGCTTACGTGCGGTATCACCACTATCGACCAAATCTTCAACAATTAAGAAACCTTCGCCGTCACCTTCAGGTGCTTTGATCACTGTCATGTCACGCTGATGATCATGATCGTAACTTGAAATGCAAATCGTATCGACATGGCGAATACCTAATTCACGCGCCAATATGGCACCAGGAACCAGACCACCACGGCTCACCGCCCAAATACCTTTCCATTGCTCTGCAGGCATCTGTTTTTCTGCCAATTGACGACAGTAAGTCTGCATGTTGTCCCAAGTGATAACGAATTTATTGCTCATTGTTGTAAACCTAATTATTTAAATAATCTGTGTCGTTCATTACATTGCAGAGGCGATATACTTAAAGATGAAGATGGCTGACATCACCCACACACTCATCGATACACTGCGCCCTTTGCCACTAAATAGTTTGATAGCCGCATAAGCAATGAAACCAAGAGAAATACCTTCTGCGATAGAGAATGTCAGCGGCATTAATAAACAGGTAACGACGACAGGAGCCGCTTCTGTTAAATCGCGCCAATCAATACTGACCAAACCAGAAAGCATCAAAATTGCCACATAAAATAATGCACCAGACGTAGCGTACGCAGGGATCATTCCAGCTAATGGCGAGAAGAATAATGCAAGTAAGAACAAAATGCCAACAACGACTGCAGTCAGCCCTGTGCGCCCGCCAGCAGCAACACCCGCCACACTTTCAATGTAAGAGGTTGTGTTTGATGTACCTAGCAGGGCACCGACTGACGTAGCGGTAGAATCGGCAAGCAATGCTTTATTTAGACGTGGAATTTTACCATCTTTACCAATCAAATCTGCTTTTTGCGCCACGCCAACTAAGGTGCCAGCCGTGTCAAATAGATCGACAAACAGAAACGCAAACACCACTGAGATCATACCCACTTCAAAAATGGCGGAGAAATCAAGCTGCAAAAAAGTTGGCGCAATACTTGGTGGTGCCGACATAATGCCATGCCACTGAACGTCACCAAACACTAAACCAAGGCCAGTAACCGCAAGAATCGCGATCATTACGGCACCCTTTAAACCACGATGAACCAAAGCAATCGTCAGGAAGAAACCTATCGCACCGAGTACAGCAGGAAGAGAAGTAATTGCGCCGACAGAAACCAAAGTTGCAGGGTTATCAACCACAATGCCTGCATTCTTCAGGGCAATAAAGGCAAGAAAAAGTCCAATACCGGCCGAGATCCCCGTTCGTAATGACATCGGAATCGAACCGATGATCCACTCACGGATTTTAAAGATACTAAGAAAAATGAACAGCACACCAGAAACGAATACCGCCGCCAGCGCAACTTGCCATGTATATCCCATGCCGAGCACAACGGCGTAAGTAAAAAATGCGTTTAACCCCATACCCGGAGCCTGCGCAATTGGGTAGTTGGCGACAAAGCCCATGATGAAACAGCCAATAGCCGCCGCAAGACACGTAGCAACAAATACTGCACCACGGTCCATGCCGGCATCCGCTAAGATCGCAGGGTTAACAAAGATAATGTATGCCATCGTGAGAAATGTCGTTATTCCTGCGATAACCTCAGTGCGCACGTTTGTGCCATATTCACTAAGTTTAAATAGCCTTTCGAGCATGATCGAGTCCTATAAGGGTAAAAAGTAAACGGTTGCGTAATCGATTGGCTGTGGATTATAGAGAGATCAGATCACAAATTCCAGATAGAATTAAGGCTGTAATATGCTTTTATTAATGGCTTATGAACCTAGTCGCGCTTCATTTCTTCAAAAAGAAAAAGCGGATTTCCATATCGTATTGCCATTGAGCCGTAAAGGAAGTGCTGAACATTGAGATAAAAAAACGCCACCTCATCTGAGGTGGCGGCGAATCATTTTAGCCAAACTGACTACAAAAAAATTCCAATATCTAGGGGGTGAACATACAGTTCAAATAACATGCTTAAAGTCTTAATAACCAAAGCTTGTTGGGTAAGCAAAGTTGCCAGTGTAAACAGACTTGTTTGTCCAGAACATTGCAGATGGTAAACCTTTCATAACTATCACCTTATAAAATCAATTGAACATAAATTTGATTTCTCGGTTCCATGGAGGCGATAAACGGACTCATCCTTTGAGCATTTTTTCTTCGCTTTCGAAGTTGGTTACAAATATACCACCAAGAAATTAAATTACAATATTTAGAGTGATAAAAATCACATAATTTTATTTTAATGATCTACATCAACAGATTTAGGTAATTAAATTACACAAATATCAGCAAAAAATGATTATTAGGCGGTAAGGGGAAGAATCTCATCGCCGATTGTGTCATCTCTTCTATACGCTACAGTCGATTTAATGTGACACCAATAAAACAATTCTCAAGCGGTGAGGCTACTCGCTGATTGTCGAGAGTGGTATGCTGTCCACCACTACAAGTCATGCTCAGATCTAGTCGATATTGCTACCAAAGAAACATTTCGCCTGTTCATGATCTGGCAAGCTCGAATAAAAGGAGTATTCCGTGTCTGAGTTCTATTCTGAAATCAGTAAATTGTCATCGGCACCCGTATGGCAATTTTTCGATAAAATCTGTTCCATTCCTCACCCGTCTAAGCATGAAGAAGCCTTAGCCCAACACATCATCCAGTGGGCGACAGAGCAGGGTTTAGCGGTACGCCGAGATCCAACCGGCAACGTTTTCATAAAAAAACCAGCGACAGCTGGCATGGAACATAAGAAAGGTGTGGTTCTACAAGCTCATATTGATATGGTGCCGCAAAAAAACGAAGACACGCAGCACGACTTTGCTAAGGACCCTATCCAACCGTATATCGATGGCGAATGGGTAACGGCCAAAGGAACCACTTTAGGTGCCGATAACGGCATGGGTATGGCTGCATGTTTGGCTGTTCTTGCGTCAAAAGAGCTCAAGCACGGTCCTATTGAGGTGTTACTGACGATTGATGAAGAAGCGGGTATGACTGGTGCTTTCGGCCTTGAAGCGGGTTGGTTAGAAGGAGAGATCCTGCTCAATACTGATTCAGAACAAGAGGGCGAAGTATATATGGGCTGTGCTGGTGGTATTGATGGCGCAATGACTTTTAATATCCAACGACAAGCCATGCCTGCTGGTTACGTAACACATCAATTGATTTTGAAAGGGTTAAAAGGAGGTCACTCTGGATGTGACGTCCATACTGGCCGTGGGAATGCTAACAAGCTACTGGCTCGCTTTCTTGCTAGTCACGCACAAGAACTTGATTTACGTTTGATCGAGTTTCGCGGTGGTAGCCTACGTAACGCCATTCCTCGAGAAGCGTTTGTCACCGTGGCCATTCCTGCCGAAAATGGGGTAAAACTGGATGAGCTATTTAGCACCTATACCCAGCTAGTGAAAGAAGAGCTTGGACGCGTCGAAACAGGAATTGTCACTTTCAACAACCCGCAAGAAAATGCAGAAAATGTCTTCGCTCTTGTTGATCAACAACGTTTTATTGCCGCATTAAACGCGTGTCCAAACGGTGTGATCCGGATGAGCGATGAAATTGAAGGCGTGGTTGAAACCTCATTGAATGTCGGTGTGATTACCACGCAAGAAAACTCTGTGACTGTGTTATGCCTTATTCGTTCTCTGATTGATTCAGGTCGCCAACAGGTTGAAAGCATGCTCAAATCCGTTGCTGAGCTAGCGAATGCGGAAATTGCCTTTACTGGTGCTTATCCGGGCTGGAAACCAGATGCCGATTCAGAGATCATGGCTATTTTCAGAGACATGTACCAAGGTATTTACGGTCATAAACCGAATATCATGGTGATCCATGCTGGTCTAGAATGTGGTCTTTTCAAAAAACCTTACCCAGAAATGGATATGGTTTCGTTTGGCCCAACCATTAAATTCCCTCACTCACCGGATGAGAAAGTGAAGATCGACACAGTCGACCTTTTCTGGGAGCAAATGGTTGCCCTACTAGAGCATATTCCAGCGAAAGTTTAACCCACTCTGATGTCGAATTCTTCAACCAGCGTGTAATAGCAAGTTGATGAATATCTTGCTTTGGCAGCGGAATTCGGCATCAATCCTTACCTCTTTTTCTATCAATTAATTTTATCGATAAGGCAAATTAATTTCATTAGCGCACATTTTTTGTGACTGCTAGAGTTCGCCCCCTTGAAGTTCCTAGAGTTATTCACCACACTCTCTTCAAGCGATAACACCATTTAAAAGTTGTATCGGGGATGCGGCTACTCCTTAGCGGCGTCTTACATTCTCCAAAAATATTGAAACTGCGATGAAAGAAAAAATGATTGTCGGATGGCGAGAAACTCTCAGCCTTCCAGGGTTAGGTATTGAGCAAATTAATGCCAAAGTCGATACCGGAGCCCGCACGTCGTGCTTACACGCATTTAAGGTAGAGAGCTTCACCAAGGAAGAGACTCTTTGGGTTCGCTTTTGGATCCACCCTGTGCAGCGCAATAATGACAAGGTCACAGTGTGCGAAGCTAAAGTCATTGATGAACGAATCGTCCGTGATTCCGGTGGCCATGAAGAGTCACGTTACGTTATTCAATCAGACGTCAGTTTGGGCGGCCAAACTTGGCCCATTGAAATAACGTTAACCAATCGCGAAAATATGGGTTTTCGTATGCTATTAGGTCGCACCGCAATGCACCGTCGAATTTTAGTTAATCCAACTAAATCGTTTTTAATCGCTTTCGAGGAGAGCAAATAATGAAAATTGGTATTCTGTCACGTAATGCTTCGTTGTATTCAACCAAGCGTCTGATTGAAGCGTGTAAAAGCCGTGGCCACCAAGTCAAAGTGATTGATGGGCTGCGTTGCTATATGAATATCAATTCTGAAAAACCCGAAATTCACTTTAAAGGTGAAGAGTTAGCGGGTTTTGATGCAGTCATTCCTCGTATTGGTGCATCCGTTACGTTTTACGGTACTGCAGTATTACGCCAATTTGAAATGATGGGGGTTTATCCCGTCAATGAATCTGTGGCTATTAGCCGTTCCAGAGATAAACTTCGCTCAATGCAGCTATTGTCTCGTCGCGGCATTGGTATGCCAATTACTGGTTTCGCCAGCAAACCCGATGATGTCAAAGACTTACTCGACATGGTCGGAGGAGCACCGGTAGTAATTAAATTACTTGAAGGAACTCAAGGCATCGGTGTAGTGTTAGCGGAAACACGCAAAGCAGCAGAAAGTGTGATCGAAGCGTTCATGGGCCTGAAAGCCAATATCATGGTGCAAGAGTACATCAAAGAGGCCGGTGGCGCCGATATTCGCTGTTTCGTTATTGGCGACAAAGTTATCGCAGCCATGAAACGGCAAGGTGCCGATGGTGAGTTTCGCTCTAACCTACACCGCGGCGGAACGGCCTCTTTGGTAAAAATCACCCCTCTAGAACGTAAGACGGCTATCGATGCGGCGAAGATTATGGGTCTCAATGTTGCGGGTGTGGATCTTTTGCGATCGGAACGTGGCCCATTAGTGATGGAAGTCAATTCATCGCCAGGTCTTGAAGGTATTGAAGCCGCTACTGGTAAAGATATCGCCGGGTTGATTGTCGAATTTATTGAAAAAAATGCGGCAACGAAAGGGACAAAAACACGTGGCAAAGGTTAGGAAAAACACAGCATTTCATTTCCTGGGGGATTCCGTTCCCCCAGGAACGCGCAAGGCAATGGAGCTAGAAGCGGCTAAGCTTTATACACACTCGCCGCTCTCTATTCCTATCGAAATCATTAATGGAATATCCACTGGCCCAACCTTAATGATCAATGCCGCCATCCATGGTGATGAACTGAACGGCGTTGAAATAGTCCGTCAACTGATCAACTCCATCGACCCGCAAAAACTAAAAGGGACACTGATTGTTGTCCCCATCGTCAATGCCTTTGGCTTTATTCATAAATCTCGCTACCTTCCTGATCGACGCGATCTCAATCGCTGCTTCCCTGGAAGTGAAACTGGCTCCCTCGCCTCTCGCATTGCACATACTTTCTTTTCCCAAGTCGCTTTACGTTGTGATTACATCATCGACCTGCATACTGGTGCTATTCATCGCACGAATTTGCCACAAATCCGCGCCGATCTCACTAATCCTGAAACCTTGCGTATTGCCCAAGCATTTGCAACCCCAGTGATCATCGACTCTCCACTGCGTAATGGCTCGCTCAGAAGTGAAGCAGAGAAATCAGGCATCACAGTATTAACTTATGAAGCAGGTGAAGCGCTAAAATTTGAACCTATTGCCATCAATGCGGGTATTGTCGGTGTGAAACGCACCATGCAAGCCATTGGTATGATGCGCAAAAGTCGCAAGGCCGTACCGACATCGATCATCGCAAAATCAACCAGTTGGCTCAGAGCCGAGAGCGATGGCATCTTGCGCACTGTGGTGACGCTTGGTGACAAGGTCGAAAAAGGACAAGTGCTTGCCTATATCAACTCACCGCTTGGTCATGTTGAAGTCGAATTAAGAGCCAATAAGGGTGGTATTGTGATTGGCCAACAAACTCTGCCTCTTGTTAATGAAGGGGATGCCGTATTCCATCTCGCCTACTTCTCGCAAAGCGATGAGATGGTTGAGCAAGTCGTGGGCGATTTTATTGAAGAGGTCGCAGACAGCGATTTAGAACCTCTGACCACGGGACACTTGATGCCACCGTCGATGGTCTAAATAGTCGATAACTCTAAACAATAGAGACACATAAGTTCAATAATAAAGCCCTTATTCAAAGGGCTTTATTATGTTTAAGCATGAGTGGGATGAAGAAAGTAACTCATTAACCGAACGAAGCCCAAATCACCGTAGCCACTAATACAGGGCAGACAAATTTCACATACCAAGGCCAGATTTTACCAAACCAACCCAATTGGAACTCAGGGAAACCTTGCTCTAACTCTTTGACCTTCGAGTGACGACGCCATACCCAACCGCCAAATAGGCAGAACATCAGCGCTGCTGTCGGCTGCAAATATTGCGTCGCAACCGTTGCCACTAAGCCAAATAGCGCACCAAAATTATAAACAATAACGACACTGACTAGCGCAATTAACGCGCCTAATACCCAGCTTGTTGGTGCGCGTTTCGTATTAAAACGCTCGCTGACTAAGGCTACAGGGCATTCCAGCATAGAGATAGAAGAGGTTAACGCGGCGATCGTCAGTAAAGTGAAAAATACGATAGCAAACACCTGCCCCATCCAACCAAGGCTATCAAACATCAATGGCAACACGGTAAAAACGAGCGTATCTGAATTTAGTAAAGAACCGTCAGCGGCATAGATTTCCACCCCTTTATGCATCGCAACAAACATCGCAGGCAACACAACAAGGCCAGCAATGAAAGCCACGGCGGTATCAACTAAAGTCACATTTAGTGCCATCTTCGGCAGGTTTTCTTGCTTACTCAGATAAGATCCGTAAATCAACATCGAGCAGCCACCAATGGTTAATGAGAAGAAACCTTGCCCCATTGCCGCCAGTAAGAGATGTCTGTCAAACACCTTTGAAAAATCAGGGACTAAATAGTGTTGTAAACCTTCCATCGCTCCAGTTTGCATCATGATGTAAACAAACAGCACACCAAACAGTACAAACAATGCAGGCATTAAACGCGTTGACCATTTTTCAATCCCGTCTTTAACACCACCTTGCACGATTAGAATCGTCAAAATATAAAACACTAAGGTTCCGAATAAGTTACGCTCAACACTAAACCCTTTCAACCAAGCTGTGATTTCCACAAAACCCAATAACTCTGTCATCGCACCGAGTAAAAAGCAGATTAGCCAGCCACCGACGATGCTGTAAAACGCCAGTACCGCACTCGGAACACTCAAACCAATCCAACCGACAAAGCCACCGACCATTTTACCTAGTGGATGAGGCGTTAATGAGCGCATGCTATCAACAGGGTTTGCTTGCCCAAAACGGCCTATCGCCATTTCAACCACTAACATAGGGAAGGCAACGACCATGATCATCACCAAATAAACCAATAAGAATGCGCCGCCGCCGTTGCTTGCCGCTTGGGTTGGAAAGCCCCAGATATTACCTAGGCCAACTGCCGCACCCGCCGCCGCAAGAATAAAACCAAGACGTGAACCAAAATGTTCACGAGAATCAGACTGTGTCATACCACTCACACAAATATCAATAGACTAGTTAGCTAGTACAGTAATACAGGCAATCAAATAGAGCAATTACACTGCGTATTAATTAAACAAGCATTGCAAAAATAAACAGAATTTACTGCGTAAAGATTATTGAACAGGCAATATTAACGGGAGATTAGAGGTGAATTTTTGCACGAGATAACGACCTCTTCCTTGTGCTTTGACTGCATAAAGTGCTCTATCAGCCACATGAAAGAAATCTAGATAGTGATTCAACTGTGGGGTATCAATTTCAACCCCTCCAACGCTGATTGAAAGCGTCTTCTTAGCCGGGGAAAATTGGTGGGTAATGCGCAGTGATTCAACCGATTCGATCAGTCGTTTAGCATAAGCTTGACCATCAATTTCGATGTCGCTCGCCAAAACTACACAAAACTCTTCTCCACCAAAGCGAGCAACCAGTTTTTCACCGCCAAAATCCAATTTTTTTAAGCTGGTCGCAACAGATTTCAATGCTTCATCACCCTCTAAGTGGCCGTAGTGATCATTGAACAATTTAAAATAGTCAATATCGATTAAAAACAATACGATATATCTAAATTGATAATCAACAATATAGCTTTTAAAGACCTTTTCTAAACGACGGCGGTTCGCAATACGTGTGAGTGGATCGTGCTCTGATTGCCATTTTAGTTCACGCCGACTGGTTTCCAGCTCCCATACTATTTGGTTCATCGTACGCGAAAACTCTTTCATTTCCTTCGATATGAAGGATCGCTCACTAGGCATCTTTCCACCCGATGCTTTAAATTGATCCAGTACTTGATTGGCATCATTGATTGGCTTGACTACTTTATTCGCTACAACTAAGTTCAAGAAAAACATTAGGATAGAGAATGAAGCAAGCCCAGACAGCTCCTGCCATTGAATAAACGGTGGGACTTTAACGGTATGACTTACTTTAATCAACACAGTAAGACGATTGCGATAATCAAGCATTTCAAGGTAAGAGATATTATCTTCATGTAGCGCTGCAACGGTTTGATCATTAAGACTTTTGATCAGCATCACTTCCACATTTACCCCAGTTGCAATCACAAGCTCATTGATAAACTGTCCACTGATCCTTTTTAAAAAAAGTAAATAACCTTTGTCGCATTCCTTTGCGTCACTATTACAAACCCGAGAGGTTGCAACGATAAAAGGTTTGTCGTCTATCACGATAAAACTGAGATTCGGTTTGATGAAATCTTTTGGTGCTTTCATCGCGTCCGCTAAAATATCACCAAAATTATATCGAATCGCATCATAACTGGCTTCATGGCCAGTCTCATAGTCGTAGCGCTGGCCCCAAACTAATTGCACATCTGGATTAAAAATAAAAATACCGTCTAATGACTTGGATTCAAAGGTGTGAGTACCAATACTGTCGCGAATAAAATCATCATTAGGCTTAGCAATAAAATCGGCCATTTCATTCCATGCGGCATAATCAGCCAATGATGCCCCCATGTCCGTTTTTTGCATATTAAGAACAGTTCGAACTCGGTTAACCTCACCTCGTTGCAAGGAAAGAGCATCTTCAACGGCGCGATCATAAGACCACATAAACTTAAATAGCAGATAGCACAAAATAAACAGCACAACGAAGGCTATTGAAACTAATGCTGTTAACCGTCTCAAACTAAAATTATTAAACAACATCCATACCAGTAAATTAACCTAACATCATAGACACAAATAAAGAGCACCGAATGTGCTCTTTAAGTTTAGATGGTAAAGACTTGATAATCTTTTAATACTGGTATTTTTTGGTGCAGTTGTTGTTCCTGCTCAACCATATCATTAAGAGACTCACAAAAATCACGACTCTCTTTTTGAATTGTGGCGGCGTTTTCTTGAATTCGCTCGGCTAACTTAACTTTTAAGTCCGCCATTGTATCGGTCAATTTTGTGATGTTTAAGCCACCCTCTTCTCTCATTTTCAGTGAAAGGGCATCGAAGGCGCCGGATATAAACTCTTTGTTAAATAAAGCTTTCGCTTTTTCAAAATCATCGGCCCAAGTTTGCGTCATTGATTCAAAAGTCTGCGCAGGGAGAACCAGCTCACCATCTTTGTAATAACGAGATTCAATATTGGCAAAAAAAGTGGCTATGGATTGCTTGGCGCTATCGAAGGCGTTGGGAGATTCAATACTTTTCGCAACATCATCCAAAATATCATTCGCCAACGCTAAGCCATCACTCGCCATCTGTTTTACTTTAGGCAATGAAGCATTCATGCTTTCTCTATACTGCTCAAGAGCCGTTTTCTGCTCACTATCGAGCTCCATCTTTTCACCACGGATATAGAGATTATTCTGTTTATCCATCAAAACAGTGTCGGTGCTCGTTTTGAGAATTTCAACCTTATCACCATCAAGGTGAACTTCATGGTTAACATCAACTCGGCACTGCGCTGCCCACAAAGGGGAGCTCAACAACATTAAAGTGACTAACACTACTTTTTTCATTGTTTTCTCTCATCGATCGTTTTATGACTAACCATATCAGGTGTGGATATTTGATGAGTTAGTATTTCTCGCTAGCAATATAAATGATTTCAACCTAAAAACCGTCAATTTAATGACATAAATGTTAGTTTGTTTCACTAATTTAAAAAAAACTGAGCTGCTTATTGAGCATTTCTGGCTTTAACATCACCTGTAAACCAAGTAAGCGAATTTCTCGCCCATTTTGCCGCAACAAAATATTCTCCAAAAGGGTTCGAAAATCATTGAGCTCTAACTGTGGATGAAGATGCTCAATCGTCGTAAGTTGAAAATCGGCAAACTTGACTTTGATCCCTTGTTTGACAATCGAACCATCAATACTCGCTCTGTCTAACCTCGCTTTTATCTCTGGATAGAGATGATGTTCAATCACCTGCCAGCACTCTTCATAACTTGAGATATTTTGACTAAATGTTCTTTCGACACCTAATGATTTGCGCTCCCTCTCTGTCACGACTTCGCGATTATCAATTCCATGACTTTTCTTCCATAGTGAAGCGCCTAATCTGCCAAAGTTACGAAGTAGCTCTCGATAGTCCGTTAGCTTGATATCTTCACACTTATAAAAACCCGCTTGGTGCAACTTTTCCAGACTAACCTTACCGACACCGGGTATTTTCTCTAGCGGCAATGAATCGACCACCTGCTGTACTTTATCGGGTGGTATTACAAATTGGCCGTTAGGCTTATTCATATCAGAGGCCACTTTAGCCAAAAATTTTACAGGTGCTACACCTGCAGAGGCGGTCAGTTGAAGTTCGTTGTGAATATCATGGCGAATGGCTTGAGCTATCAATGTTGCGCTTCCTTGACATAGCGGTGAATCACTCACATCAAGAAATGCTTCATCTAATGATAACGGCTCAATAATGGAAGTATAACGTTCGAATATCTGTCGGATTTGAATGGAGATAGCTTTGTATACCGACATTCGCCCCGGAACCACCAGCAGATTGGGGCATAATTTTAAGGCTTGAGCAGTCGGCATTGCGGAACGAACGCCAAATTTCCTCGCCTCATAATTGCAAGTACTTAACACACCACGCTGCTTTTCATGACCACCAACGGCTAGAGGGCGATGCCTATATTCGGGGTTATCACGCATTTCTACCGCAGCGTAGAAACAATCCATATCAATATGGATAATTTTTTTGATTTTATTTTCCAATTCAAAGCCATCAAAAGACTGTATACATAAACAGTATATTCTTGGTTTCTATGGATTGAAATGAATTGCTTTTAAAAATTAAAGAGCCTGCACAAAACAGGCTCTTTAATCGTAGCTCAGGCGATACGATCTTTTTCCCAATGCGCTAACTTTTCAGCTCTTTCTGCGGCCTTAGCTTCGCGTTTTTTACGTGCATCACAAGGCTCTGGGCAATTACACACTTTTTCAATGCCAACAGCACCTAATCCACCACAGCTGCCTTTGACTACTTTCTTTTGAAAGACATAGCCAACCGCCATCGCGGCAATGACACACAGAAATACACTGAATGTAATGAAAAAAGTATTCATAACTTAACTCACTTTTTATTTAGAAATGGCTTAAATGCGCTGGAGGCAATCTCTTCAAAACCTTGTTCTGTTTTCACAATCATGAACACAGGAATATTGTATTGCTCTGCAACCTCAATACCTTTCGTCTCTCCTAGTACCATTAATCCAGTCGCTAGGCCATCTGCCGTCATTGAAGATGCGTCCAAAACGGTAACCGATACCACTTTATTATGGATGGGTTTTCCAGTGATTGGATTGATAATGTGAGAATAACGCACACCATCTTGCTCAAAATAATTGCGGTAATCACCTGAAGTGGCAATTGCCAGATCTCCAGGTACAATGATCTCTTGAGCGGTACGTTCATCAACTGTCGGTTTTTCTATGGCGATTCGCCAAGCTACGCCTTCTCGATTTACGCCTTTTAAGCGCATCTCACCACCGACTTCAACCATGTAATTGGCAATGCCTTGTGATTGAATGTAGTCAGCGACCACGTCGACTCCCCATCCTTTCGCAATAGTTGAAAGGTCCACATAGAGATTAGGAAGATCTTTACTTAACGTAGTGTCGGTTGCGCTAAGATGCTCAATACCTATATTGTTTTTACGCTCAGCCAATTCAGCATCGCTTGGCACCACATCAGGACGAGCTTCAGGGCCAAAACCCCATAGGTTAACCAAAGGACCAACAGTGACATCCAATGCACCTAAAGTAAGACCGTTAAGACGCAGCGCTTCTTTCACCACGGTTGCGGTTTGAGAAGAGACTGTAAAAGGTTCCGTTCCTTGATATTGATTAAAACGGCTGAGCTCGGAATCTTTACGATAGGTCGACATTTGATCGTTCACTTCTTCCAATAACCGATCAACTTCCTTTTGGAGAGCCTCAGAGCTAGGGATACCTTCAGCTTTCAGGTACTTAATATTGTAAGTCGTGCCCATAGTAGGGCCACTGAGATGAACTTGCTCAACCGATTTTTCACAACCCGCTAAGATGAATAGAGAAGCTAACGCAACAAGCCATTTTTTCACTTGTTTACTCCTAAAAATGAAAGTGAATATAGAAAATAAGTGGTTATAGAAAAGAAATTCCTACACCTATTTTCTATGTTAACTGAGTTGGAATTCAAAGCCACAAGGCAAAACTAAAACTTGGAAAAAACAATGGCTGACTCATCAGAGCCAGCCATGGATTTTACTTACTTCAGTGAATTAACCACCGAAGTCATCAAGAAGGATGTTCTCATCTTCTACACCAAGGTTTTTCAGCATGCCAATCACAGCCGCATTCATCATCGGTGGACCACACATGTAGTATTCACAATCTTCAGG